>JAFGEZ010000021.1 GCA_016931295.1 Candidatus Krumholzibacteriota bacterium | reverse complement strand
GGGCGGATCTCGAAGGAGCGCCCGCCCGCCGTGTCGATCGTCACGCCGCCGCCGAGGGCGATCCCGAGGTCGATCTCGGCGTCGTCGCTGTCCCAGGTGTCGTCGGTGAGGTCGGAGTCGTACTCGAGGTCGAACGCGAAGCGGTAGAAGCCGATCCCCGCCTGGCCGAAGAAGTTGGCGCGCTGCGTGGCGTCGTCGGTGAAGAGGTAGCGCACCTGGGGGACGATCTCGATCGCCGAGAAGTGCCCCTCGACGTCCCAGCCCCTGCCGCCCATGTCCTCGTCGACGCCCCACCGGTCGTACGCGATCCGGCCGCCGAAGAGCAGCCGCTCGGTGTACGACCAGAAGCCGTTCACCCCGAAGCAGAAGCCGGTGTTCGCCGCCTTGCCGAAATCGCCGGTCGGCATGGCGATGCCCGCGTCGACCGACCAGTCGATGTCGTCGAGGACGGACTGGGCAGCCGCGGGCGCGGCGAGCAGCAGGCAGAGCGCGGCGGTGACAACGATTCTCTTCATCACGATGGTCCTCCCGTGTCTCGTGTCCGGCGGCGCCGGACGGGTCGATCTTCCGTGTCCGTCGATGCTCCCGACGGTGGCCTTGACGGGACTATGACAGGTTTGCGCCCGGCGGGCAAGAAGGTTCGGGAAGCCGGGAAGGTCGTCGAAAGTCTGCACAACCGCGCGCCCCGGCGCCGCCCGGTCGTGCCGCGGCGCCGTCGAGGCGCAGACGGCGTGCGGGGGGGCGCGCCGCGGCAGTCATCTCCCCGCGGGAGCGGCAATCGGCGCCGTAGCGGCCGTGCCGGGCGGGGCGACGAGGGCGACCGGCACGACGTATCCGCCGGCGAGGCTCACGAGGTCGTGGCCCCGGCAAACGAAGGGGTACTCGACGAGCCACGGCGCCGCCGCCGGCTCCGCGTGGAGTCGGCCTGCGAGGTGGGCGATCTCGAGGATCGCCGAGGGCAGGTGCGCGAGGAAGACGTAGTCGACGAGGGCGAGGGCCTCGTCGGCCCGCAGGGCGCAGAGGACGGGTCGACCGCCGCCGCCGGCCTTCTCCATGCGCGCGGCGGGCTGGCCGCGTGTGAAGAGACGCCCGAGCGCCAGGCAGGCGTTCGGATTGGGAGCGTGGAAGGCGGGCACGTAGACAAACCAGCGGCCCGCTTCCTCGATCCGCGCGAGGAGGCGCTCGACGGCGGCGGCCGGCGCGGTCACGCCGGCGTCGGCTACGGCCCCGCCGGCCAGGGCCCGAAGGCGGGGCGCGTCGATCTCGACGGCCCAGAAGGGCAGCAAGAGCGTCTCCTCCGCATCGTCGCCGGCGGCGCGGGCGCGGTAGACGGTGGCGGCCTCGAGGCCGTTCCGGCCGAGGAGCCAGTACCGGTTGCAGCTCGCGCACCGGAACGCGACGATCGGCCCCATGACGGGAAGCTCGGCCCCGCAGTGGGCGCAGCGGAGGGGCAGGACGCGGTAGCCGCCGGTCATCTCAACTCACCTCCGAACCAGCGGTCGAGACGCGCCGCGAGCCAGCGGTGCGGCGGCATCATCCCGCGGGCCTGCACGAGGTCGCGTACATAGACGATCCCCGCCGCGATCGCCACCGCCGGAAGCCACAGGCCGGCGAGCAAGGCGAAGAGGGCGGGCACGAAAAAGAAGGTCCTGAGGTCGGCTTGCCTTCGCGGCGGCGTCTCGCCGCGAAGGACCGAGCCGTCGTTGCCGTCGACGGTGATCGTGTAGATGCGCCGCCCGTGGCGGTAGCGGAGCAGGTAGACCGGGTAGTAGTAGAGCGAGAACTCGCTGCCGAGCAGGTCGAACCGGCTCGCCCGCACCTCGGCCCCGGTGGGCGCGCAGAGGTTCGTCAGGTAGGCGAAGGCGTCCCGCTCGGCCTGTCCGGGGGAGATCATCGGGAAGGCGAAGGATCCCTCGTCGCCGAGCCGGTGGTCGAAAGGACGCCACCGGATGAAGCGCGAGCGGAACGCGATCCCCCGCAGGCCGAGCCTCCTGAGCGAGCAGGCGGGGGCGCTCCAGTCGATGTGCTTGAAGACGAGCTTCGCGAAGGGCCGGCGTTCCTCGTTCGTCGTCATGACGAGGCGCTCGCCCCCGTGCCCGTCGGGGCGAAGGACCTCCACCTGGCGTCGATGGATCTCGTTGCCGGCGAGCCAGCCGACGAGACGCCCGTGCATCCGCCAGAAGGGGACGTGGACGAGGCGGAGGTCGACGATCGAGGCGTGCCGCGCCCGGATCCGCCCGCCGGTCTCTTCGGCGAGGTGATGCAGCGCGGTGAGCCGTGCCTTGCCGGCCGTGATCCGCGGGTCCATCGCGAAGGAGCGCACGCCGGCCGGATCCACGACGACGAGGGCGGAGCCGCAGTACTCGCAGCAAACGCTCCGTTCCCCCTCCTGCACGCCGAGCGACCCGCCGCAGGCGGGGCAGGCGACGCCGTACGTCTCCACCGGCTTTGCCTGGTCGGCGGCGCCCCGCTCCGGCGCGCCCTTCCCGGGCTCGTTCGCCGGGTTGTCCGTTCGTTCGATCGTTTCCACGCTCATCCGTTCGACCGTCCCGCGAGACGCCGCCGCGCGGCGAGGGCGAGCCAGCCCGTCGTCGCGGCGGACGCGATGACGACAAGCCGCGCCGGGAGCCCGGCGCCGAGTCTGCCGATGAAGAGGTAGGCGACGAAGAGCCCGGCGGCGAGAAGGACGTTCCGCGTGTCGAGCGTTTGCGGCCGCCCGGGGGGCCAGTCGGTCGCGAGGACGAGCCAGCTGTCGCCGAAAATCGCCGCCGTGCGCGTCTTCCCGGCCGCACGGTAGCGCACGGTGTAGAGGGGAAGCCAGAGCAGGCGGATGGCATCGCCGGGGATTTCGCCGGCCGGGACGATCTCCTCGCCGCCGGCGAGGGCTTCGTCGAAGAAGCGCCAGGCGCCGGCGGGGGGCCAGGGGATAGAGCGCGCCGCGCGCGGGGCGGCGGCGATCGCCGTCGTTTCCATCGTGCCCCTCTCGCCCGTCGCCATCGCGTAGGGGACGTAGGCGAAGGAGACCTCGGGAATCCCCCGCGGCAGGGCGAGGCCGCGCTCGGCGAGGTGGGAGACGAGGGCCTCGGTTGCGCCCCGGTCCGTGCGCTCGTGGGGGAGGATGAGCTGTTCGGGACCTTCCTTCTCCCCGAGGGCGAGGGCCGAGCCGCAGAAGGCGCACGTCACCATCCGCTGCCCCGGCCGGACCGTGTTGTCGCCGCCGCAGAGGCGGCACCGGACGTTCATCGCGTCCCTATTCCTTTCGCTCCACCTTCTCGCCGCAGCCCGTGCAGAACTTCGTGCCCGGCGGCAGATCGCGGCCGCAGTGCGGGCAGGCGAGCGTCGCGGCGAGTTCGCGTCCGCACCGCGAGCAGAAGCGCGCATCGGCGGGAAGCTCGGCGTCGCAGTCGGGACAGGTATTCATCCTGACCAGTTGCGCCCCGCAACTCGGGCAGAAGCGCGACTCGGCCCCGACCTCGTTGTGGCACTTCGGGCAGGCGAAGGTCGCCACGGCCGTCGCCGCGCCCCCCGCCGGGGCTTCCGCCGCCTGGCGGGCGAGCATCCCGGGGATCATCATCCCGAGACCGGCCCCCACGCCGACCCCCATGCCGGATGCCGCCGCGGCGCCCGCCGCGCCGCCGCCGCCGGAGGAGGCGGCGTCTCCCATCGCCTTGGCCGCCTTGAACTTGAAGAAGTCGTCGAGGTTGCCGACCGCCTCGAGGCCGCTCCGCTCGTCGATCATCGTCTGCACCTCGGGGGGCGGCGTGATCGCGCTGATGTAGAAGTCGCGCAGCTCGAGACCGTAGCGGGAGAAGTCGTCGACGAGACGCCCGCGCAGCTGCACGGCCAGCTCGTCGTAGCGTTGCGGCAGGTCGAAGATCGTGTCGAGCTGCTCGCCGAAGAGGTCGTTCATCCGGGCGACGACGACGTCGCGCAGGTACTCGCCGATCATCTCGCTCGTGTAGAAGCCCTGCGTGCCGACGACCGAGTTGACGAAGAGCACCGGCTCGGCGATCCGGAAGGTGTAGCGGCCGAAGGCGCGCAGCCGGACGAGGCCGAGGCGGCTGTCCTTGAATGCCACCGGGTCCTTCGTGCCCCACTTCTGGTCGAGGAAGGTCTTCATGTTGGCGAAGTAGACCTCGGCCCGGAAGGGGCTCGTGAAGCCCCAGGGGAGGGCGAGGATCTTCGTGAGGATCGGCAGGTTCTTCGTCGAGAGCGTGTGCCGCCCCGCGCCGAAGACGTCGAGCCCCTTGCCGTCCTTGAAGAAGACGGCCGTCTGGTTGTCGCGCACGATGAGCTGCGCGCCCATCTTGATCTCGGCCGATCCCTCGGGGGGGAGGCGGTGGACGATCTCCTCGCCGGTCTGGTCGAACCACTCGAGGACTTCCATGAACTGGCTCATTGCGGTCTCCCGTCGTCTGGGGCCCAGTGTCGATATGTGCGTTCGTTGTATCGGCCGTCGATGCGCCGGCGCCGCGCGCGCACCGCGCGCGCAAACCGGTCCGATCCAGGTGATGTGCAAGGGAAGTGCCAGCGGAGCGTTCGGGTGCGCCGAAGAGGATTGGATGGGCAATCTGTTTCATGGGAGGCAGTTAGGGGATCTGGCGGGTGCGCTTCGCCGCGCGGGGCGATCGTTTTTGTCTCCGCGGCCGATCCGTTCCGGGCCCTGCCCGGCGGATTTAAGCCACTTCGGGTCGGCGGGCGACGCCGGGTACGATCGTTTCGCGCGACGCCCGGAACTGCAGGAGAGGTGGAAGATCCCGCCGAGCGGGTTGGACGCTCGCTGACAATCCCGCGTGACGCGGTGCAATGCGGCGTTGCATCACGAACCGTCCCCGTCCTGGCGGCGCCGCGAGGCCGCATGGGGCGGAAACCGGAAAAGTCCGGTTTCCGTCGCGTCTCCCGATTCCCTGCGCCGTCCCCGGCGTCTCCATGATGGCCCGTCGTCCGGACGCCGCCCGGCGCCCGGATGTCCCCGGTACGATTATTGCCGAAATCACCGTGCGTCAGCGCTCGGCCCGCAGCGTATCCCGACATGACGACCGCCCGGCAGGGTGAGCGGCCGCCTCGACGGAAGGAGAAGAGATGAGCGGTCGGCAGAAGGTGTATGTCATCGATCCCGTGCGCGGCGACGCCGGCTCGTCGCGGAACGTCGCGAAGGATCTGCCCGCATACCTGCGGTCCGCCACGGCGCGAGAAAACAGGAGCGGCGCGCCCGGCGCCCGCGCGGAACGCGCGTCCGGCGTGCCGGCGATCCTGTCCTGCATGGCGGGACCCTTCTCGATCCTGGCGACATCCGCCGGGCGCCGCAGCCGCGCCTGGATGGCGATCGCCCTGCTGGGAGCGGGTTCGGCGACCGCGACGGCGGTGCTGTGGACGCGCATCCCGTGGCCGGAGATCGGGTTCCCCGCCGCGGTCGCGATGATCGCGGCCGCCGCCGCGGCCGCCGTTTCCTGCTGCCTCGCGTGGACGAGGGGGATCGTGCTCGCCGGGAGGGAGGAGGCGCGGAGGATGCGCCGGTCGCCGGGATGGCTGAGATCGCGCGCCGCCGCGGGATTGATCGGGTCGGTGTTTCCGGGGATGGGACTCTTCGTCTCCGGACATCACGCGAGGGCCGCCGCCGCGCTCTGGGTCGTCTGCCTGGCTGGCATCGCGGCCGTGACGCTTACGAAGGCCGGCCTGCTCTGGGATCTGAACGCCTTCGCCGGCCCGTACGGCGTCGATGCAGGATTCCTCGAGCGGTTCCTCATCGCCGCCGCTGCCGTCGCCGCGGCGGGAGTTGTCGCCTGGGTCGTCCAGGCGCTCGACGGGATACGTCTCGCCGGTCCGCGGAGGAACGATGTTCCGCGCGGAAACGCCGTCTCGCTGGCCCTGGTCGCGGCTCTCGCGCTCATGGCTTTCACCTTCGATGCCTCCGTCGTCGCCGGAGCGCTGGACGCGGGGGCGGCGGCCGCGGCAGGGAAGGGGATGCGGGAGATTCCCTTCCAGCTCGCCCGGGCTGCGGCCGTCCTCGATCCCTCGCGCCCGGCCTACGCCTGCCGGGTTATCGAGATGGGAGAGCGGTGCGGGAAACACGATTACGCCGCGCGGACGCGCCGCGATCTGCTCCAGCGTCTCGAGCCCTCCATCGCGCTGCTCGAGACGGCGGGCATGGTCGCCGGGGTTTCCGGCGCGGCCGGCGGCGAAGGCGGCGTGACGAACGCGGCCGACGATCGACGGATCGGTGCGGTTCCGTCTCTTCCCGCCGAACTCGCCCTGCACGGGGCCGGATTCGCCGGCATGATTCCGTAACGGCGACGGTGGGCAGCGGCGCCAATCCGACGATTCACCGGATGCCGGCCCGGTCCAGGCGCCGGCCGGAGGCCGAAGAGGGAATCGAGCAGCTGCATGGACTGGCATTCCGCCCGGGAGGGGGGTATACTACCCGGGACATGTATTGCCTGAATCCACGAAGACGTCTTGTGCAACCTCTTTTCCTCGCAACGTATCGGGAGGATCGATGAAAAGGACACTGTCCGTGTCGGCGATCGCGATCGTCCTGGCGCTGGCCTCCGCCGGCCCGCTCATGGCGATCGACGAATCGAAGGTCAGGGAATTCACCCTCGAGAACGGCCTGCACGTCATCACCTACGAGATGCACACCGCCCCCGTCATCTACTCGCGGCTGACGTACGACGTCGGCGCGAAGTACGAGCCGTACGGGCAGACCGGCATCTCCCATATCGTCGAGCACATGATGTTCAAGGGCACCGAACGGTTTCCCAGGGGCACCATCGCCGATCTCGTCTCCTCCAACGGGGGCATCTTCAACGCCTTCACATCCAGCGACATCACGGTCTACTACGAGTTGCTCCCCCGGAACAGGATCGAGCTCGCCTTCGACATCGAATCGGAGCGCATGCACCGGTGCGAGTTCGACCCCGGCGAGTTCGCGAGCGAGATCGGGGTGATCGCGCAGGAACGGCGGCAGCGGGTCGACAACAGCGCCAAGGGCATGCGGCGAGAGGAAGTCAACACCCTCATCTTCAAGAACCATCCCTACCGGAATCCCGTCATCGGGTGGATGGAGGATATCCGGTCGATCACCCGCGACCAGGCCTACGCCTGGTACCGGAAATACTACACTCCCAACAACGCCACGCTGGTCCTCTGCGGGGATTTCGAGACGGAGGAGATCCTCGGGCAGGTCAGGCGGTACTTCGGCGACATCACCCGGGGCCCGGAGCTGGAGAAGCCCCGGTTCTACCGCGTCCCGGCCGAGGGGAAGAAGATCCTCGAGTTCAAACATTCGGATATCCTCGACGAGGCGGTGAACATGTATTTCCAGGCGCCCGGCCGCTTCGACGAGGACGGTCCCGCCCTGTACGTGGCGGGCACCATCCTCTGCGGGCGCAGCGCCACCTCCCGCCTCTACAAGCGCCTGGTCAGGCGGGACGAGCTCTGCTCCTCGGTGGGCGGGGGGCTCTCCTTCAGCAAGGATCCCCGGACGTTCAGCATCGGGGTCCGGCTCCTGCCCGGCGTCCCGGTGGCCGACGTGGAGGCGGCGATCCGGGAGGAGATCGATTCGCTCGCCACCGTGCCGGTGGACGAGTACGATCTGCAGAAGATCAAGAACAGGATCCGCTTCGACGAGATCACCGGCGACCAGTACACGAGCGATGTCGGCAACCGCCTGGGACTCTACGAGAACTACGTGGGGTGGGAGTACATCAACGAGTGGACCCGGATGGTCCAGTCGGTCACCGGCGAGGACATCCTGCGGGTGACCGGCACGTACCTCCAATCCGACAACCTGGTCGTCTGCTATTCCTCGCCCGACACGACGGCGACGAAAACGAAACGGAGCCGTGCGGCGGACGAGGAAGCGGAAGACGATCCCGACGGGATGGAAACGGGCGGCGAACACGGGGAGCCGGGACAGGGAGCGGACGAAACGTTGCCCGAGGTCCTCGAGCTCTACGGGCCGCGACTCGACGACATCATCGCTCCCAACCCGATCGCCCCGATGA
This sequence comes from Candidatus Krumholzibacteriota bacterium, assembly GCA_016931295.1. Classification (NCBI taxonomy): domain Bacteria; phylum Candidatus Krumholzibacteriota; species Candidatus Krumholzibacteriota bacterium. The sequence continues at coordinate 41,467 of JAFGEZ010000021.1, read as the reverse complement.
TCGACTCGCTCGTCCTCGACAACGGCGTGCCCGTCTATCTCCTTGAGAACCACGATTTCCCCACCGTCCTCGTGATGGGATTCATCAAGACCGGCCGCATCCAGGAGAACATGGAGCGCCCGGGAATCCGCGGGTTCACCGAGGCGATGCTCCTGCGCGGGACGGAAGATCGCAGCTTCGACGAGATCCTCGAGGAGATCTCCTTCACGCCCTACTCGATCGACATCAGCCAGAGCTGGAACACCATCGGGTTCACGGGATACTCCCTGAGAGAGGACATCGACAGGATGCTCGGCGGCCTGATGTGCGGCCTCGTCGAGCCGTCGTTCCCCGAGGAGCAGATGGAGAAGATCCGACCCCGCCTGGTCGCGGCCGCGGAGGATTTCAAGACGACCGACCGGATGAAGGCCTTCTACGGGATGTTCGAGGCGGTCTTCGAGGGCCACCAGTACGCGGTGTCGCACGCCGGCGACCCGGACGTCTACCGGGAGCTCACGCGCGACGACCTCGTGGCCTTCCACGACAGGTACTACAGCCCCGACCGGATGAAGCTCGTGGTCGTGGGCGATTTCGACCGCGACTGGATCGAGGGGAAGCTGAACGGGACGCTGGGCGGCTGGAGGAAGGAATCGCGCGACCCCATGCTTCCATTCGGCAGGATCGACCGGATCGAGGGCAAGCACGTGATCGTCTTCGGCAACCCCGAGTACGAGCAGTGCCGGGTGGATATCGCCTTCAACCCGGTTTCCGGCGGGATCATGGAATCGAATCCCGATCTCGAGGCGATCGGGATCCTCGAGCACATCCTCTGCGGCAGCTCGCTGACCTCCCGGATGGGCATCGAGCTTCGCGACAGGCAGGGCCTCAGCTACGGGATCAAGAGCAACCTCTGGATCCGCGACGAGGGGGGCTACTGGAACATCCGCACGAACACCGACAAGACGAAGGTGGCGAGGATGATCAGGGGGATGTTCGAGGAGATCCGCAAGGTCCAGGAAGACGGCGTGACCGCCGGGGAGCTGGAGAAGGCCAAGGCGCGGAAGATCGCGCTCCTGAGCCTGTACGTGCGGACGCCGGACGACGTCGGGGCCGTCGTCTACGACCAGATAAAGAACGGCAGGCCCCTGGATTACTTCGACACGAGGAGGGAGCGGATCATGGCGGTCACCCTCGAGGACGTCCGGGCCGCCGCCAACCGCTACCTCGATACGAAGAACTACATCATCGCCGTCTCGGGGGATCTCGACGAGAACGCCCTCGACGAGTTCAAGGAATAGCGGGGCCGGCGCGCCGCGCGCCCGCGACCCGCGAATGACATGCAGCCGCCGCGGACGGTGGGGCGCCGCGGCGACGCGCGTCGCCGTCCGGTCATCGGACCAGGACGGCCTTCCCGCTCAGCAGGCGATCGCCGGCGCGGAGCACGTAGAGGTAGATGCCGCTCGAGAGGTGACTCGGCCGCCAGGTCACGTCGTGCGGGCCGGCCGGGAGACGGCAGGCGACGAGCCGGTCGACCTCGCGCCCGGCCACGTCATAGACCCGCAGGTCGACGAACCGTTCGGTGTCGAGCGTGAAGCGGATCACGGTCGAGGGATTGAAGGGATTCGGCGCGTTCGTGGCGAGGCTGGCCGCGGGCGGCGCGTCTTCGATCCCGGTCGTGCCCGTGATCGCGATCGTGTCGCGATAGGTGTAGCGGTTGTGCGCGCTCACGTCGAGCTCGAGCTCGACGAGCGAGTCGGGGAAGGGCCTCGTCCGGCGCAGGAGGATATAGCCGAGGGGAGTGCCGACGCCCCGGGCGTAGGCGACGCCGTCATGATAGAGGACGGCCAGCGCGCCGGGGACGTTCGGGGCCAGAACCACCATCGATTCCTCCCAGCGATCGATCGAGGCGGGATGCGTGACGCTCATCGCCCGCGGCGTGTCGGTCCACGCGTCGAGGGCGGGGTCGCCGAGCAGGGTGAGCTGGTAGTAGTCGTACCGGAATTCGTCGGCCCGCGAGGTGTCGGAGAGGGCGATCCAGGGAACGATCTCCTCCTTGCAGCGCCGTACCGCGTCCCCGAGGGTGTGATAGCCCTCGCCGAAGACGGCGTCGAAAAACTCCCGCAGGTAGAGATGGGAGGTGCTGCTCGTGGTGCCCGGATCGAGGAAGCCGGCGCGCGAGTTGCCGAAGAACGCGACGGCGCAGTGACGGATGTCCACCATCTTCTCGGCGATGCAGTCGAAGCCGTAGTCGCCCAGCGGGTTGCGGTTGTCGAACGCGGCCGCGTAGCAGCCCACCGTGGCGATGATGACGAGGTTCGCGCTCACGCCGTCGTTGGTGAATTTCGTGTCCCGGACGTCGGACGAGGTGAATTTCAGGGCGGCGTCGGTCATGCAGTGGCCCGAGTGGGCCACCCAGTGGGTGCCGCCGTTGATGATCGGCCACGCGTCCTCCTTGTTCCAGTACTCGTCGCGATCGAAGAGGGTCGCGATCTCCCAGTCGGGCGGTATGCCGGCCGTCGCGAGATCGTTGTGCGTGCACGCGCCGACGAGCTCCTCCAGCTCGTCGGCGCCCCATGTCTCCGGGTGATCCTTCAGCAACTCGCCGAGGAGCAGGGCGCGGCGGACCTGCCCGGCGACCGGCGCCGATCCGTAGAGCATCGCCTTGTCGGCGAACCGCGCCGCGTCGGACGGGTACCTGACGCACGCCCGCCCGACGGCGATCTCGGGGAAGAAGTCCTCTTCGCCCTCCTCGCCCCACCGGCCGTCGCCGTCGGCGTTCCAGTCGCCGTCGAGGGCGGCGTAGTAGACGTCGGCCGGGAGGTTGAACTCCTCATCGTGCTCGTCCGGCACGTGGCAGTAGAAGCTTCGGTGGGGGACGGGCTTGACGTTGCCCGGCGGCCCGTCCGAATCCCCCGCCAGGAGCACGTGCGTGATCCCGCTGTTCACGTATTCGTGGATGATCGCGTTGCGGATCCGCTCGGCCGTGTCGACGCCCGGGAAGAGGGCCTCGATCTGCTCGACGGAGCGGATGCGCGTTCGCATGCCCCGCCGGGTGTGGTGATCGCGGAAGGGGACGAGCGCGTCGCGCAGGCTGTCGCGCGTGACGATGAGGTACTCGTAGTCGTCGGGGCCGCTCGCCGCGAGGAACGTGTCGCCGCCCCCGGGCGCGGCCTCCGGATTGTCGACGATCGCCGCGAGCTGCCGGATCGTTTCGGGATCGGTGCGCATCAGCGCGAGGGCGGCGGCCGCCGCCGCGGCGGGCGCCGTCTCGATCGTGATCTCGATCTCGCCGTACCAGCCGACCGCGCGGTTTTTCGGGCGGTAGGCGAGCGGGCTGATGCAGCCGACCGCGATCGCGTGGCCCCGGAAGAACTGCGTCGTGAAACGGGGTTCGGGGGGATGGACCCACCGGTCGACGCCGTAGGCGGCCGCGTCGAACAGGAACGGCCGCTCGCGAGAGGCGCTCGATCGGATCGGCACGGGGATCTGGATCGGGCGGAGGAGATGCGACCCCTCGAGCTCGCGCCATCCGCGCCGCTCGACCCGGACGCCGGAGACCCCCTCGCCGGGGGGCAGCAAAATCGCCGCGCCGCGGAAGGGGTACCCCGGCTCGCCCGGCCGGCCGCTCTGCACCGTCGAGGAAAACTCGATCCGCGTGAATCCCCCGCCCGCGTCGACGCGGGCGGGCTCGCCGAACCGGTAGACGACCGTGATCTCCGCGGCGCCGGACGGCGCGGCGAGAAGCGCGCCCGCCGCGGCGATCGTTGCGATCACGGCGCGCGCATGGTGCGATCCGTGGATACGTGACATGTATTTTCCATCCGCTATATACGGAGGATAGCCGATGCGGGCGATCGTGGCAACCCTCGTCGTTCCCGCCGCCATCCGCGCGACGCACGGGGCATCGCGGCCGTTCCCGGCGATATTGGCTGATTTTATGCTATGGATTGATCGTCCGGCGGGCCGGCGTTCCGGCGCCGCGAGAACGGAATTCCCCATCGATCACGAGAGGTATGCCGATATGATGCGAATGCCGACGACTCCGCTCACGTGCCTGATCCTGCTCGTCGTATCCATGCTGGCCGTCGCGGGCGACGGCGACGCGATCGAGATCGTCCGCCAGCCGGGGTCGGATGGCAAGGATTCGTACGTCACCAACGCCTTCTCCGGGTGGGATGCGACCAATTTCGGGGACAACGAATATTTCCAGATCATGGGGATCGTCGCGCATTGCGCCGCGTACGTCGAGTTCGACATCTCGGCGATACCGGCCGGCGCGACGGTCAATGCCGCGACCGTCACCCTGTGGGCCGCATATCTCGACGGAACGATCCAGTTCTCGCCGGTGGTCTCCCCCTGGGACGAGATGACGATCACCTGGAACAACCGTCCGGGCAACTGGACACCGACGCTCTCGTACCCGATATCCCGCGGCGCGCCGGACGGGCCCTGCTACTGGGGCTGCGCCCTCTCCTTCGACATCACCGGGATCGTCCAGCAATGGGTCGACGAGTTCAACAACGGGCTGCTCATCACCGCCGACACCGGCTACACCAGCTTCATGATGGCTTCCTCGGACAACCTGACCCACCCGCACCCGATGCTCACCGTCGACTACACGGAGCCGCTGGCCGTCGAGGGATCGACCTGGGGCGCGATCAAGTCGCTCTGCCGGTAGGGCGGGTTCGCGCGTCTCCCCGCCCGTCGTGGAAACGGCTCCGCGCTTCTTCCCGCGGGCGATCCCGCCCGGGAACCACGCATCACGTCGCCGCGCGCGCGGATGCCCGGCGCATCGCGCGCGAAACGGGCGGAATTGACAGGACCCCGTGGTTCCTATAGTATTTCCGGAGGGGATGGCTCGAACCACTGACATTGGAGATGTGACATGGAAGTGTTCCTGATCGGCGGACTCGTCGGGTTCGTCGTCGCCCTCGTGCTGGCGATCGCATGGAGACGGCGTGGCGGGAAGAAATCGCGCGAGCGGGACGTGCACATACATGCCTCGATCGAGGAGATCCGCAGCGTCGGCGAGCTCGTGGTGTTCAAGATGATCACCAAGGAGATCGTCACGGCGGCGGACCACTGGTTCGGCGAATTCGGCAAGCGGTACCTCACGTGGCTCCTCAGCAACAAGAAGATGGCGATGATCTTCGAGTTCGAGATCGATTTCAGGTACGACCTGCGGAGCCCCGAATTCGTCATCGGGGACGAGGGACTCGGCTCCTTCCGCCTGAAGATGCCGGACTGCTTCTACCGGACGCACATACGGGACGTGTACTTCTACGACGAGCAGAGCTCGAAGCTGCTGCCGTGGCTGATTCCCGACCTGCTGAACCGGGCGTTCGGGCCGGGCTTCAACGAGTCCGACAAGAACCGTCTCAAGGAGGAGGCCAAGCAGCAGGCGGGACTCATGGCGAAGGATTTCGTCGAGAAGATGCGCTCCGAGGTGCAGGGATCCGCGAGGAAGACGCTCGAGGCGCTGGGAAAGGCGTTCGGCGCGCGCGGCATCACCGTGGATTTCGGCGACTCGGCGCTGGTCCAGACGACGGTGGAGTCGGTCGCCTGACGGGGATGGGTATGAGATACGGGTTTGTTCTCCCGCTTTTCCTGCTGATCGTCTCGACGATGATCCTTTCGGCATGCGGGGATGAGAACGACATCCTGGAGCCCGGCAACGTGCTGTCGGGGACGGTGACCGACAATTCGGGCATGTCCGGGACCGTGATCGTCGAGATCGACTACAACATCAGGGATATCGCGGATGAGGATGGAAGATGGGCGATCAGCGTGCGCGACTTCTTCTACGTCGATTCACTGTACGCGTATGTCGATGTGGATGGCGACGGCGGGTATGACCAGGGCGAACCGTTCGGTTTCTATCACTCCGCGGACGACGATACGAGGGCGAAGGCGTTCACCGTGAGGAACACGGATGTCGGCAACCTGGATTTCTCCATCCCGTGAAAATCGATGCAGCGGAGGGGCCGGGCCGGGATCGCGGGCGGGCATCGCCTGCATCATTCTTCTTCTGGCGGCGTATGCCGGCGGCGTGCACGTGCCGGCGGCCTGCGCCGCGGCCGCGCGGATCGAGTCGGGCGTGTCGGCCGAACTCGCGGCCGCCAGGAGCGCGGCGGTCTCCGGTCTCCGCTACGCCGTCTTCTACCGGATACCGGCCGAGGGGGAGATCGCCGGGCGGGTCGGGATCCGCTTCCGCGCGCAGGGACTCGACACCCTCGTCCTCGATTTCGCCGGCCCGGCCGTCCATGCCGTCTCCGTCGACGGCGACTCCGTTCCCGTTCTCCATCTCCGCGAGCACATCCTCGTGCCGCTGCCGCCGGGCGACGGGGAGCATCGCGTCGAGATCTCGTTCACCCCGGACGAACGGCCGCTCCACCGCGAGCGCGACCACCTCTACACCCTCTTCGTTCCCGACCGGGCGCGCTTCGCCCTGCCCTGCCTCGACCAGCCCGATCTCAAGGGCCGGTTCACGCTCTCGCTCGAGATCCCTGCCGGCTGGACGGCCGTCGCCAACGCGCCGGCCGGCTCAAACGACGCGGCGGGCGATAAGCGTCTCGTGCGCTTCGGGGAGACGCCGCCCATCTCGACCTACCTCTTCTCCTTCGCCGCGGGGATGTTCCGGCGCGAGGCGGGGGAGCGCGGCGGCCGGCAGATCGGGGTCTTCCACCTCGAGCCCGACTCGGCGCGGATCGCCCGCAACCTGCCCGCCCTCCTCGACCTGACCGCGGCGGCCCTCGTTGGCGTCGAGGAGTACACGGAAATCGCCTATCCCTTCGACAAGCTCGATCTCGTCCTCCTGCCCGTCTTCCCCTACAGCGGGATGGAGCACCCCGGGGCGATCCTCTACCGGGCCTCGCGGATCCTCCTCGACGAGGGGGCCACGGCGCGAGAGGAGCTCGGGCGCGCCTCCCTCGTCGCCCACGAGACGGCGCACCAGTGGTTCGGCGACCTCGTGACGATGCCGTGGTTCGACGACGTCTGGCTCAAGGAGGCCTTCGCGCAGTTCATGGCCGACCGGATCGTCGCGCCGGCGTTTCCGGACGTCGATCACCAGCTCCTCTTCGCGGCGGCGCACCGCCGCGCCCTCGACGACATCGAGCGCACGGCGGGGACCAACCCGATCCGCCAGCCCCTCGAGAACATGGCGCGGGCGGGGGAGATCTACGGGGACGTCATCTACCACAAGCCCCCGGTGATGCTGCGCCAGCTCGAGGAACTCGTCGGGGAGGAGGTCCTGCGCGAGGGGCTTCGCCGCTATCTCCGCCGGTTCAGTTGGGGCACGGCCTCGTGGCCCGATCTCGTCGCCGTCCTCGATTCCCTCGCCGGGGCCGATCTCGCCGCCTGGAGCCGGGCGTGGGTGGAGGAGCCCGGGCGTCCCGTCGTCGAGGTGCGTCTCGCCGGACGGGAGGGGGGCGGCTTCACCGCCATCGAGGCCGTCTCCCTCGATCCGCGGGGGCGGGGGATCGATTGGCCGCAGGCCTTCGAGGTCCGCACCATCCCGTGGTTCCCGACCGACCGGGCCTTCGGCCTGGAATTCACGAATCGCCTGCGCGCGGGGGGGCGGGCGGAGACGCGGCTCATCGAGGCGACGGAGCTCGTGCTGCCCGACGCGAACCTCGAGGGGCTCGGCTTCTTTCCGATGGACGAAGGAAGCATCGCCGCCGCGCTCGGCGGCGCCGTGCCCGAGGCGCCCCTCCACCGGCTCGCCCTGCTCGTCCATCTGCGCGAGGGGATGCTCGAGGGCGGGAATCCGGCCCCGGGGGAATTCCTCGGCTATTGCGCGGCGCAAATCGGGGAGGAGCGCGATGAGATCGTCCTCCAGGCCGCGCTCGACGCCGCCGCCGAGACGAGCCGGCTCTTCCTGTCGATCGACGACCGGACACGGCTCGCCATCCTTCTCGACGGAACGATCATGGCACGTCTCGACGACGAGGCGCCGCCTGCGGTGAAGCTGGCCCTCTTCCGCGCCCTCCGCGCGGTCGCGACGACCGCCGGGGGGGTCGATCTCCTTTGGCGTGTCGAGGCGGGGGAAGAGCCGATAGGGGGGTTCGTGCTCTCGGAGCGCGAGTTGGCGGCGACGGCCCTCGAGCTCGCCGTCCGGGGCGTCGAGGGGTGGCGCGGCATCCTCGACCGGCGCGAGGCCGCGATCGAGAACGACGAGCTCCGCCGGCGTTTCCGGTTCGTCCGGCAGGCCGCATCGCCCGAGGCGGCGGACCGCGCCCTTTTCGCCGCCGCGATCCGCACCGCCGAGGGACGCCGCCGCGAGCCGTGGGTCATCGAGGGGCTCGGTCTCCTGCACCATCCCCTCGGACCGGGCGCGCCGGCGGAGGTCGACACGGCCCTCGCCCTTCTCGAGGAGGTGCGCCGCACCGGGGACATCTTCTTCCCGCGGTCGTGGCTCGGGGCGGCGCTCGGCACGCGGTACTACCCGGGAGCGGCCGAGGCGGCGGCAACCTGGCTCGATGCGCACCCCGGGCTGCATCCGCGCCAGCGCCTCATGGTTCTCGCCGCCGCCGACCGCCAGGCGCGCGCGGCCTCGCTGCGACGCATCGAACTGAGCAGGTAACTCGGGTTGACGGCCGGGAGAATCCTGCTACAATACCGATGTGACCCCGACCAGCCCCTCATTCGACCCCCGCGCCGCTCGCCCGTCCGGCACGAGGCGGCCGGCGCGGCGGACGCGCGGCCGGCGTGCGGCCGGCCCCACGGGAGGTCAACGATGACCGGCGATCGATCGCTCGAACGACTGCCCTTCGAACTCGCCTATCTCGCGCTGCTCACCAGGTACGGCCTGAAACCCCTCTCCAGGTGGGAGGCGGCGCTGTCTCCGGCCCAACTCGACGCGCTCGACGAACTCGGCCTCGAAACGGCCGCGATCGAGCGGCGCACGCTCCTCGGGCGGCGACTGCCGCGGGTTCTCCTCGCCGCCCGGCGCGGGCGGATCGACGCGTATCTCCGCCGGTTCGCGGGGCGCCGCATCGAGCATTCCCCGCGTGTTACGCGGCTCGAGGGCTGGTTTTTCGGCTATCCCTCCTGCTGCGTCGAGCGCTTCGTCGCCCGGCCCTACGTCGAAAACGGCTTTCCCGAGGCCGATCGCCGGATCCTCTTCCACTGGGCCTGCCCCGGGTGCCCCTCGACCGCATCGCTTCTCGACGACTACCGGCGCATCCACCGCGAGACCGGGCAACTCGTCGGACAGGCCGCCTCGCCGGCGGTTTCGAGGCGCGGCCTGCGCGCCGCCGCTCCCTGGGCGGCGGGGATCGCCGCGGCCGCCATCGTCGCCCCGGCCCTCGCCTCGTTTCCCGATCCGCACGCCGCCCTGCCCGCCCCCGACGATCTCGACGGCGACGGGCTGAGCTGGTACGAGGAGACGATTCTCGGCCGCGGCACGGACATCTACGACGGCGACGGCAGCATGTTCGCCGACGGTGTCGACGAGGCGCACCGGCTCCATGCGCTCGTCACTGCGCTGCCGACAACGCCGCGCCCCGACGGGCCCTATCTCGTCGACTACGCGATGGACGGCGTCGAGCAGTGCGCCGTCTGCGGCGAGTGGGTCGGCATGGGCTTCTGGCGGATCGTCGATCCCCGGCGCGAACTCGAGTGCGACGTCCACAAGATCGCCCTGCACTACCTCGAGCACGGGGCGATCGGCTACGAGGGGAGCATGCACGAGGGACGCGTCGACGTCAGGGCGCTCCGGCGCATCCTCTTCGCCGACGATCCGGCGCACGAGGTCGAGGCGATCATCCTCGACACCGACGAGGACGGCCTCGAGGACGTCGAGGAACCCGTCCTCGGCACCGACCGGCTCCGCGACGACAGCGACGACGACGGCGTCGGGGACGGCGCCCAGTGGGCCGGCGACCTCGTCGAGCTGATCGCCGCGCTCCCGCGGGCGCCGCGCGACAACGGCCCCTACATCCTCGAGCACTTCGCCCGTGGCCACGAGACCTGCGAGCGCTGCGGCGAGTCGGTGAACATGGGATTCGTCGAGATCGTGAACCCGCTCGAGGAGATCACCGTCGAGCTTCCCTTCATCGCCCTGCACTACCTCTCGCACGGCCGGTACGTCTACGCCGGCTCCGAGCACGAGTTCGGGCGCGTGCCGCCGACGGTCCTCCGCGCCGCCCTCGAGGGAAACGGGACGTCGCACCGCGTGGCGGTCGCGGGCGACCGCGACGGCGATCTCCTCCTCGACGGCGAGGAGACGGCCCTCGGCCTCAATCCCGACGTCGCCGACAGCGACTACGACGGGACGCCCGACGGTCCCGAGCTGGCCGCGCTGATCTGCGATGCGGTCGACGCGCTCCCGGACGGGCCGCTCGCCGACCGCCGTTACGTCGTGCACCATCCGACATTCGGCGCCTACCAGTGCCTGCAGTGCGGCGAGGCGGTGAACATGGGCGCCATGGAGATCGTCGATCCGATCGCCGGGCGCTCGACGAACCTCTCCTACTACAACCTGCACTTCTTGCGCCGCGGGGGGTTCTCGACCGACCGGGACGATCTCTACGGACGCGCCGACCCGGTCGAGCTGATCGACGTGCTCGGGCTCGATGTGACCGGCTGGGAGCCGGCGCCACCGGCGATCGCCCTCGCGCACGCGCCGAATCCATTCGTCTCCTCGACGGAGATCACCGTGAAGCTTCCCGAGGCGGGGCGGCTCGCCCTCGTCGTCTACGACGCGGCGGGGCGGCGCGTCCGCGTCCTCTTCGACGGCCGCGGGAACCGCGGCACCAACGACTTCACCTGGGACGGCCGCGACGACGCCGGTCGCAACGCCGCCTCCGGCGTCTACTTCCTGCGGATGGAGGCGACGGGCGTCGCCGTCAACCGCAAGATGCTCAAGCTGAAATAGGTCCGGGCCCGTTTTCCAAACGGTCGTCGCATCCTGCGGCCCGCCCTCTCCGGGCGGGCCGCCGCGCGTTTGGGCGCCGCAGCCCGGCCGCGCGGCGGCCGAAAATTTCTCTTGCCAGTCCGGACGATTTGTTTCACGCTGTGCGAAGATAATGGCACCGATAGCCAATCGGTAACGCGTGGACGCGATGTGGGCCGACCGACGGTGACCGCAACCTCGAACGTGCATGGCACGTAAGGGTTCTGAAGGTGACGGGACCGCCGCGGTTGTCGAAGGAGGTGAGAACGGTTTGCTCGGTGGTGTCCATTCGTGACCTTCGACTCGCGTACGGACGGAATATGCAAGGGAGGATCAAGATGAAGAGATTCGTATTCGTCGCGACCGTTTTCGCGATGCTGGCCATCACGACCGCCGCCTTCGCCGCGGAGGGCATGCACTACGGTGTCAAGGTCGGCGGATCGTACAACAAGTTCTGGGGCGACGACGTCGGTGACGAGCTCGCCTGGGGCATCGGTTTCGGTGGCGGCGTCTTCATGTGGTACGAGCTGCACGAGATGTTCGCCGTTCAGCCCGAGCTGCTTCTTGTCTACCGGACGATGAAGTCCGAGGACGTTCTGGTCGCGCTGCCCGACGTGATGGGCGACATCGACTGGAAGTTCATGGACGTCCAGATCCCCGTGCTCGCCAAGTTCCTCATCCCGATGGAGGGCGAGTTCCACCCCAACCTGTTCGCCGGTCCGTATCTCGGCTTCAACGTCTCGGCCAAGGCAGAGGTTGACGGCGGCGACTCCGAGGACATCGAGGACTACAAGGCGCTCGACTACGGCGTGGTTCTCGGCGGCGGCTGGGAGTACGGCATGGGCGATTCCGGGATGCTCACGATGGACATCCGGTACCTCATGGGCCTCGCCTCTCTCGACGACAGCGACGACGAGGCGGATTTCAAGAACCAGGCGATCCAGGTCCATTTCGGCTGGGCGTGGTAACGGCGCTCGCCGACGACTGATCGATTTCTGCGGGGCGCCGGCCGCCTGTTCGTTCCCCCGGCCTTCGGGGACACGGGGAACGGGGCCGGCGCCCCTCTGTTCGTCTCCCCGGCGCGGCGGCATCCGCCGGCGCGGAGCGAAGGCGATGTTCGGCGATCTCCTCTCCATCCACGACATCCCCCTCTTCATCGACAAGCTCCGCCAGCGCCGGCTCGGGCATCTTCTGCCCAACCTCCTCCGCGGCCGGTCGATCAAGAGCTGGAACCATCTCTCTTACGAGACGAGGAACTGGTGGGATATCCCGGCCGTGATGGCCCGGTGGAACCGGATGGTCACCGGCGACCCCGGCGTCGAGTACCTCGCGCACCTCCTCGACACGCGCCTCGCCCACCTCGACGGGATCCGGGCGCTGACCGTGGGGTGCGGGACGGGCTACCGCGAGCTCGAGCTCGCCGCGACGGGGCGCTTCGGCCGGATCGACGCGATCGACCGGAATGCCGCCCGCATCGCCCACGCGCGGAAGAAGCTCGCCGGGACCGGCGCGGAAGAGACCGTCCGCTATCTCATCGGCGACGTCTGTCGGCATCCCCTCGGGGAAGAAACCTACGACCTCGTCATCGCCGAACAGTCGCTGCATCACTTCCATCCCCTCGATCACGCCGTCCGGCGGCTCGAGCAGGCCATCCGTCCGGGCGGATGGCTCGTTTTCAATGAGTATGTCGGCCCGGCGCGTTTCGCGTGGACCGACTCGCAGATCGCCGCCGTCGACACGCTGCTCGCCGCGCTTCCCGAGAGCTACCGGCGGCAATGGCGGAGCGGGCGGGTGAAGCGGCGGGTCCATCGGCCGGGGCGCCTCGCGATGATCCTCTGGGACCGGAGCGAGGCGGTCGAGTCCGACCGGATCCTTTCCCTGCTCCGCGAGGCGTTCGCCGAGGTCGAGACGCGCGGCTACGGGGGAACGGTCCTCCAGCTCCTCTTCAAGGACATCGCCCACAACTTCCGCGGCGACGACGCCGAGACGCGCCGGCTCCTCGGGGTCTGTTTCGATTTCGAGGACCGGCTCATCGCCGCGGGCGCCCTCGGCCACGATTTCGTCACGGGACTCTGCCGGAAAGCGGAATAGGCGGCTGAAGGAACGCCGGACGAGCGGCAGCTGCACGGTCCGCCGGTCTCGCCGCCCCGCTCAGGTGATCGCCTGGCGGCCGGCGGGAACGCGTTCGTATTCGCGCGTCTCGACGATCTCGCGCAGCGCGAGGACGACGCGCCGGACCTCTTCGAATGTGTTGTAGAGGGCGATCGGCGCGATCCGGATGATGTCCGGCGGCCGGAAATCGGTGACGATCCCGCGTCCGACGAGCGCCTCCTTGATCCGGAGCGCCTCCTCGTCGCGCGCGAGGGCGATATGCCCGCCGCGGCGCGAGGCCTCGCGGGGCGTGACCACCCTGAACCGGCATGGCTCCGGGGCGAGGAGGGTGTCGGCGAGCTCGACGAGATAGCCGGTGAGACGCAGCGATTTCCTGCGGATCGCCTCGATCCCCGCCTCGCGGATCACGCCGAGCGATCCCTCGACCGCGCCCATGCCGAGGGCGGAGGGGGACGAGATCTGCCACCCGCCGGCGGCCCGTTCGTGTTCGAAGCGGGGCGAGAGGTCGAACTGCCGCTCCTTCACGCAGCCGAACCACCCCGGCAGACCGGGGCCGCGATCGGCGTGGCGGCGGTTGAGGTAGAGGAAGGCCGGCGATCCCGGTCCGCCGTTCAGGTACTTGTAGCTGCACCAGACGGCCATGTCCACCTCCCACTCGTCGAAGCGATGCGGGACGGCGCCGACGGCGTGGCTGCAGTCGAAGCCGGCGAGGGCGCCCCGCGCCCTCGCCTCCCGCGCGAGCCGCGGGAGGTCGAGGAGCTGGCCGCTCCGGTAGAGGACGGCGGAAACCCAGAGGAGCGAGGTTTGTTCGTCGATGGCCGCCGCGATGAGGTCCTCGTCGACGATGCCGTCCGCCGCCGCGGAGACGAGGACGAGGTGTTCGTCGGGATCGAGTCCGCGGAGGGCGATCTGGCCGCGCAGGGCGTAGATGTCGGTGGGAAAGTCCGGTTCGAGGGCGACGATGCGCGTCCGTCCCGTCTCGGGCCGGTAGAAGGATGAGACGAGGGCGTGGATGTCGAGTGTCGTCGTTCCGGTCGCGACGACTTCGTCGGGGGCCGCGCCGACGAGGGGGGCCGCCGCCGCTCCGAGTCGCTCGCCCCACGTGAACCACGGCGGATCGCCGTCGAGCCAGCCGCGGATCGCGAGTTGCCGCCAGTCGTCGAGGGCCCCCTCGATCCCCGCAGCCGCCTCGCGGCAGAGGAGGCCGAGAGAGTTGCCGTCCATGTAGATCGTCCCCGGCGGGATCTCGAAGCGTTCGCGGAACCGGGCCAGGGGGTCCGCCGCGTCGAGTTCGCGGGCATGCGCCTCGCTCGTGTCGATCGTGCCGCTCATCCGTTCCTTTCGTCCTGGACGCCGCCCGGCGGGACGGCGCCGCAGCCGGCCGTCGCGGCGATGATACCCCGTCCGCCCCCGGCATGCAAACCCCGATGAAGACGGCGCGCCGCGTCTTCCGCCGGGCGGCCGGTCCAGGAAACGGAAAGATTCGAATTGGAAGACGCGCGCCCATGCAGTAGAATACTGCTTCCGGAGCGCTCCGGCGGGCGCTCGCCGACCGTTGCGATCGCCGGCCGCACCGGCGCAGGGGGGAGCGAAACGGCATGCTGCCGCATCTTCATCCGTCATTCGTGAGGAACGTCGTCTATCCGCTCTACCGCGGCATCCGCGGCGACCGCGTCCTCGACCGGCTGCGCGAGCTGGAGCGTTCGCAGTGGCTGCCGCGCGAGGAGCTCGACGAGATCCGCTGGCGGAAGCTCGCCGCGCTCCTCGAGAAGGCATCGATCCACGTTCCCTACTACCGCGACCTTTTCCGCGAGAACGGGATCGCGCCGGGAGGCATCCAGTCCCTCGGCGACTTCGCCCGACTGCCCTTCCTCGACAGGGAGATCGTCCGCCGCGAGAAACGCCGCCTCGTCACCGAGGATCCGTACCGGCGGGGCTATCCCTCGAGCACGGGCGGTTCGACGGGCGAGCCGATGTTCTTCTGGCGAGACCGCGCCGCCGGCCCCGTGCGCCGTGCGAACACCCTGCGCGGCTACCGGTGGGCGGGCGTCGACATCGGCGACCGCCACGCGGTCCTCTGGGGACGGCGCCTCGACGTCTCCTCCCGCGAGCGGTTCGCCGAGGGCATGAGGAACTGGTTCAACAACGTCCTCTTCCTCTCGAGCCTCGACATGTCGCCCGACTCGATGCGCCGCTACGCCCGGCTCCTGCGCCGGTTCCGGCCGCATCTCGTCGTCGGGTATCCGTCGGCCCTCGCCCTCTTCGCCGACTTCTGCAAGCGGGGCCTCCTGCACGTTCCGGCCCCCCGCGCCGTCGTGACGAGCGGCGAGCGCCTCTACCCCGAGCAGAAGGCGGCCATCGAGGACGTGTGCCGCGCTCCCGTCTTCGACCGCTACGGGATCAGGGAATTCTCGAACGTCGCCCAGGAGTGCGAGGAGCACAAGGGGCTGCACGTCTTCAGCGATCTCTTCCACGTCGAGATCATCCACGAGAGCGGACGGCCGGCGCAGAGCGGGGAGGTGGGAGAGATCGTCGTCACCGACCTGCTGGACTACTACATGCCCTTCATCCGCTACCGGACGGGGGATCTCGCCGTCCCCACCGAGCGGAGCTGCCCCTGCGGACGCGGGCTGCCTCTCCTGGAGCGGATCGAGGGGCGCACCTACGACACCGTCGTCACCGCCGACGGCAGGTCGATCGGCGGCTTCTTCTGGTCCTGGCTGTCGCGATACGTGCCGGGGATCGACCGCTTCCAGATCGACCAGCGCGACCGCGCGGGGATCACCTTCCGGATCGTCCCCGGGCCCGGCTGGCGCGACGAACACAAGGAGATGCTGCGGGACAGGATCCGGAAGGAGATCGGCGCGGATTTCCGCGTCAACTTCTCGATCGTCGACGACATCCCCCGCACGCCGGCGGGCAAGTCGAAGTTCATCGTCTCGAGGATCGAGGAGCGCCTCGTGGTCAAATCGAAAATCCACAAGGCGTGGGTGACCGAGGAGCGGCCGGAGGAGATCGACTGCCTCGTCATCGACGGCGAGCTCATGGATTACGGCGACATCGCCCCGATGGAAAAGGTGCTGATCGTCGACGCGACGAACGGCTCGCGGATCGAGACCTTCGCCGTCCGCGGAAAGCCCGGGAGCGGCGTGATCGCCGCGGGGGGAGCCGTGTCGAGGCACGTGCGCGCGGGGGACGAGATCGGGATCATGGCCTTCGCGTGGTCCGACGGGAGCGACCATTCATTCAGCAACATCCTCGTCGACGAAAAGAACCGCTTCGTCAGGCATCTCACCGAGAAACCCGGCATGAAGCTCTAGGGCGCCCGATCCCTTTCCACGGACGGCCAATTGTACTATATTTGCCGTGTGCGGCGGAGGGGCTCCGCCGCGGGGAGCGAAGTCGATGAAACGGATGATGCTGAAATCGATGATCCTCCGGGCCACCGTGACGCAGGCCGACCTGCGGTACGTCGGCTCGATCACGATCGACGAGGATCTCATCGAGAAGGCGGATCTCAGCGAGCACGAGAACGTCCTCGTCGTCGACCGCACGAACGGCAACCGCCTGCAGACCTACGTCATACGGGGCGAGCGCGGGAGCGGTGTCGTCTGTATCAACGGCGCAGCGGCGCATCTCGTCACCGAGGGCGACCGCGTCGATATCATGGCCTTCACCTGGTCGTCGGGAGAGGTCGATCCCCTGTTCATCGACGTCGACGAAGGCAACCGGTTCGTGCGGTACGCCGGATCCGGAGCGGTGTGATCCGTCCCTTCCGGGCGGGGGAGGAAGACCGGTGCTGCGAAGAAACGTCACGCTCTTCTCGCTACGGGGGATCCCGGTCGAACTGAACATCAGCTGGGTCCTCATCCTCGGTCTCATCACCTGGACCTTCGCCAACGGCTACTACCCGGAGAACTACCCCGGCCTCTTCTCGCCTTCCGGCCGGTGGCTGATGGGTTTCTTCACGGCGATCCTCCTCTTCACCTCGATCCTCCTGCACGAGTTCAGCCACTCCATCGTCGCGGTGCGCGCCGGGCTGCCGA
This sequence comes from Candidatus Krumholzibacteriota bacterium, assembly GCA_016931295.1. Taxonomy (NCBI): domain Bacteria; phylum Candidatus Krumholzibacteriota; species Candidatus Krumholzibacteriota bacterium. The sequence continues at coordinate 24,433 of JAFGEZ010000021.1, read as the reverse complement.
TCAGGCGCATCACCCTCTTCATGTTCGGCGGGGTGGCGCAGATGGAGCGCGAGGTCGACGACCCGGTCCTCGAGATGCGCATGGCCGCCGCCGGCCCGCTCATGACCCTGCTGCTCGCGATCGTCTTCTACGGGATCTCGCTCGTCGCGGACGCCGTGCCGGCCGTCTCCGTGCTCGCGCGGTCGCTCGCGGACGTCAACCTCGGCGTGCTCGTCTTCAACCTCGTGCCGGGGTTTCCGCTCGACGGCGGCCGGATACTCCGCTCGGTCATCTGGTGGAGGACGGGCGACCTGAAACGCGCGACGCGGATCGCCTCCCGGATCGGCGGGTTCTTCGCCCTGCTGCTGATGGGGCTCGGTTTGTTCACCTTCGCCTGGTACGGCTCGCTGATCGGCGGGATGTGGCTCATCTTCATCGGCTTCTTTCTCCGCCAGGCCGCGCGGAGCGGCTACGTGATGGTCGCGTTCAAGGAGTCGCTGCAGGGTCTCCGGGTGGCGGACTTCATGCGGGACGACCATGTCACCGTCGACGTCTCGACGGATCTCGCGACGCTGGTCGACGACTTCTTTCTCCGGCACCACGCCTCCTCCTTCCCCGTCGTCCGGGACGGCCTGCTCGTCGGCATCGTCACCCTCGGCGATCTCAAGGGCGTGCCGCGCGAATCGTGGCCGGGAACGACGGCGGCGGAGATCATGAACCGGAGCGTCGCCCCGAGCGCCGTCCACCGGCTCGATCCGGCCGAGCGCCTCGTCGGGCTCGTCATGCGCCGGGGGAGCGACCGGCTTCCCGTCGTCGACGACCGCGGCGCCGTCATCGGGATCGTTACCCGCCGCGACGTCCTCCAGACGATCGACGTCCTCTCCACGATCGGGGAATAGCCCCGCATCCCGCCCCGGAACCCGTCACGTTCTCCCGGCGATCGCCCGGGGGGGCTCTGAAAGAGAATCGGCGAGGCGCTCGATTCGCGCCCCGCCGATTGACGGATCGTCGTTCTGCTCGAGCCTATGTCCCCGACTCCGCCTCGGGCTCCGGTTCCGGCGCCGGGCGGTTCTCCTCGAAGACGGCGTCCTCGATCGGCGTGTCGTACTCCATCGAATCCCACCGGTACTCCGACTCGAGCACGCCGCCGGCGTAATGGAGGACGTGGAAGGCGAGCTTCATCCTGCCGACCGGGCGATAGTCGTCGTAGAGGGAGACGCTGGCCCCGCCGTCCTCGACGAGGCGCCGGAGCATCCCGCTCTCCCGGTCGAAATCGAAGAAGACGGTGTCGCCCTCGTGGACGCAGCCGATGCGTTCGATCGACGCGGCCGCCAGCAGCGAGTCGTCGGCGACGTCGGCGACGAGGAAGAAGGTATCCGCCTCGCCGGCGTACCAGGCGAGGCCGTCGACCCTCTCCAGGTACCCCTCGAGGTTCTCCGCGACGCGGGGGTGCCGGCGTTCCTGCATGTTGACGACCATCCACGCGTCGTCGCCGTTCAGGTAGTAGACGTAGTAGAAGGGGTGGTCGAACGCGCTGAAATCCTGGTCGAGCCTGACCCGGTCCGGCTTGGCGACGTGCGAGGTCACCTGCGCGTTCAGCGTTCCCCACCCGGGGCGTTCCTGGGTCAGGTGTCCGCGCTCGATCCTCGTCGTCCAGCCGCGGAGCCGGTCGAGCCCGCCCATCTTCTTCACCGCGCGCATCACGACCCGTTTCGCCGGGTCGGTCTCCTCGCGCTCGCACGCGGCCGCGAAGACAAGCACGGCGGCGAGGGCGAGGAGCGCGGGTATCGCGTATCTGCGTCTTGTTCTCACGATCGTCCTCCCTCGTTTCAGGCCGACAGCTCCCGGTGGGCCTCGATGAGTTTCGCTCGGACGGCGATTTGGTGCGTGCAGGCGCTCTCGCAGGGCGCCGCGCATCCGGCGCAGCGCACGGCGGTCCGTTCCGCGGGGAGCTTCGCGTAGAGCCCCATCGCGTACTTCTCCCGGCTGTAGGAATGGAAGTACATGCGATAGCGGAGGATGTCATGGATCGGCACGTCGTGCGGGCAGGCGCCGAGGCATCCGTCGCAGCCCGGCCGGCAGTAGTCGCGCGAGAGAAGCCCGCAGTAGCCCTGCAGCACCTCCCGTTCGCGCATCGAGAGCTCGGGGTTGCCCGAGGCGGAGACGTATTCGTTCACCTGCTCGATCGAGCGCATCGTGATGGAGATCGTGTCGATCCCCGGCTGCGCGAGCAGCCACTTGAGCAGCGCCTGCCGCGCCGTCCGGCCCTCGGTCCGGTACTTCGAGTAGTCGATGATCCGGGCGGCCGAGAGGGACTTCATCGCGACGACGGCCACGCCCTTCTCCCTCGCCTTCGCGAGGACCGGCTCGAGCCCCTTCGTCATGAAGTTCATCCCCGGCATGATCATGTCGATGTTGGTGTTCTCCAGCATCCAGGTGAACTCCTCGATCATCTTCGGGCCGTGCGAGCTCGCCCCCCAGAACCGGATCTTGCCCTGCGAGCGGGCCTTCTCGAAGGCGGTGTAGATGTTCTCGTTCCGGATGCGGGCAGCGTCGCCGAGGTTCGGATCGCCGATCGAGTGGATCAGGCAGCAGTCGATGTAGTCGGTGTTGAGCCGTTCGAGGCTCTCCTCGATCCCCGTCATGAGATCGGCGACCGACACGGTCGCCGTGACCAGCGGCGGATCGAGCTTCGTCGTCACGAAGAGCCTGTCGCGCTTCGCGGGAAAGATCTGGCCGATGACCTTCTCCATGTCGTAGTACTGGCGGGCCGTGTCGACGTAGTTGATCCCGCGGTCCATCGCGTATTCGAGGAGGGAGGGTTCCTGCATCATCGCGTTGCCGAAGGCGATATCGGAGACCTTCCAGCCCGTCTTCCCGAGGGGCCGGAAGTCCCTGATCCGCGGCGCGTCGTCGCCGCCCTCCTCCGCGGCGAGCCGTCCGGCGGTCACGGGGAGACTGAGACCGGCGCCCACGACGGCTGCCATTCCACCGCCGATGAACGAGCGCCGCGAGAGCTTCCGCTTTTCCTTGTCCATGTCGCGCACCTCGCTTTCTGCTCGGTTATTCCGCTTCTTCGAGGTCGAGCCCGTAGCGCTCGCTGATGTCGAGCGGCGGCAGCGGGCCGTCGAGGGGCTGCAGGTTCTTCACGTACCAGTCGTACCAGTCCAGGTGCCTGTACAATACGTCGATGCGCCCCGGTTGTTTCCGGTTGCCGTGGCCCTCGCCGGGGTACTGCACGAGGCGGACGGCGGGGTGGTCGTTCATCTTGAGGCGCCGGTAGAACTCGAGGCTCTGCGAGGGATGCACGCGCGGATCGGCCGCGCCCCCGAGGATGAGGACGGCCGACCGGCTCTTGTGCGCGTGGAAGACCGGGCTGCGCTCGAGGCTGAACGTCCACATCTCCTCGAGCTTCTTTCCCGAGTGGACGTAGAGCTCCTCCCAGGGGATGTCCGTCGTGCTCCGCTTGGAGACGAGATCGCTGATCCCGACGAACATGCAGACGGCGCGGACGCGGTCCGTGTAGTAGGTGGCGAACCACGCCGCGGCGTACCCGCCGTACGATCCGCCGCCGAGCCCCACGCGGTCGCGGTCGGCGATCCCCTCGCCGACCAGCCAGTCGATCCCGTCGGCGATGTCGTCGAACTCGCGTCCCGCCGCGTCCATGTAGCCGGCGAGCGCGAACTCGAGCCCGTACCCCGTGCTCGCCCGGTAGTTGGGATAGAAGACGACGTAGCCCCTGCCGGCGAGCACCTGCGCGGGATTGAAGTAGCCCGTCAGCCAGCCGTTCGTGTAGTGCGATTCGGGGCCGCCGTGGACGGACACGACGAGCGGGTAGCGCCGGCCCTCCTCGTATCCGACGGGGTAGACGAGGATCCCCTCGATCTCGAGGCCGTCGCGGGCGGCGTACCGCACGACCTCCTGGCGGCCCAGGTCGCGTTCGTCGATCCAGGGGTTGAGCGTGGTGAGCCGCGTCGGCTTCCTCGCCCCGCGTTTCCAGTGCCAGAGGTCTCCCGGGATCCCCGGCGAGGAGGCGGTGAACGCGAAATGCCGGAAGTCGGCGGTGACGTCGGGCGCAGCGAAGACGAGGCCGATCTCCTTCCCGTCGAGGATCGTCGATCGCCTGCCGCCGGCGGCCGGAACGGTGTTCAGCGTGTTCCAGGCGCCCTCGGCGGCGAGAAAGCAGACCGTCGACCGGTCGCGCCAGCCCACGCGGGTCACGTGGCCGCGGAAGCCCGGTTCGGTGAGATTGCGCGCCTCGCCCCCCGCGACGTCGATCACGAACGCCTGGCTGACCGCGTGGTCCTTCCGCTCGATCGCCGCGGCGTAGGCGAGCATGCGGCCGTCGGGGCTGAACGCGAAGTTGCCCAGCTTGCCGGGATTGTCGGTGAGGCGGCGCATCGCGCCCGTCTCGACGTCGACGACATGGATCGTGCGGAACATGTACGAGTGGTCGACGAGGTTCTTCGGCGAGATCGCCGCCGCGATCGTTTCGCCGGAGGGGGCGAACTCGAAGCTCCAGACCGTCGCGCCGTCGGTGAGTCGCCGCGCCTCGCCGCCGCCGCCGGCCGCGCCGATGTAGAGGTTGCGGTGCTGGAGGTTCTCCTCGAAGAAGATGAACCCGTACCCCTTCTCCTCGAGCGTCTTCTCGCGCGCCGGCTTCGGCTCGGTCGCGATCCAGGCGATCAGGTCGCCGCCGGGGTGCCAGCGGAAGTCGATGACGCCCGTCGGCGAATCGGTCGCCTGCTTCGCCTCGCCGCCGTCGACGGGGATCGTCCAGACCTGGGTCTTCGCCTCCTTGCCGCGGGCGAGGAGAAAGGCGATGCGCGTCCCGTCGGGGCTGAAGCGGGGTGACCGGGCGTTGACCTTCCCGGTGACGAAGGGGCGGAGCTCGCCGTCGGCCGTCGAGGCGAGCCACAGCTCGCTCCAGGCGCCCCCCGGCTCCTCGCCCGCCTCGCGGGGCACGGAGACGGTGAAGGCGATCCTGCGGCCGTCCGGGGCGATCGCCGCCGCGCCCGCGCGGCGCACGGAGAGGGCGTCCCCGGCGGTGAAGACGCCGCCCGCCGCCGACGCGGCGAGGAGGGCCGTTCCGCAGAGGGCGAGCAGGAGAAGACGGGTTGTTCCTGGTGCGGTTCTCATCGATTCTGCTCCCTTCGGGCGGGGTGTGCGGATCGTCGCGGAACGGTGCGATGATGCCCGATGGCGGGAGGGAAGTAAATCAATTTTCCCGGGCCCGGAGGAGAGAAACGGGAACGGGGGTGATGCATCCCCCGTTCCGTGGCCGGCACGGCCGGCCGCAGACGATCAGGCGGTCTTTCGGTGCGGTCTGACGACGATGAGGTACAGCGCGGAGAGTCCCACGAGGATGTAGACGATCGTTTCGAGGACCGGCACTCGTCCAAGGATGATCTTGACGAGGTTCCAGTGCCCGACGCCCCACAGCCCCCAGTTGAGTCCCCCGATGATCACCAGGATATAGGCGATCCAGTCGACCGGGTTCCATTTCATGGACGTACCTCCTTTCTGATTCCGGTATAGGGAGAAACACCCACGCGAGTAAAGCGTTTTTTTCGTTTTGCCGCACGATTTCCGGATCGCCCGCCGGCCGCCGAAACATTTGACCGCCGCGGTTCCGGCGGCTATCCTTACCCGGTGACACCGGATCAGCGCACCGCGTAACCGAAAGGACACGGCATGTCAGAGACCCCGACGAAGTTGCGCCCGGAAGCCTACCGGGAGCTCGCAGCCGGCGAGACCTACCTTCCGATCGTCCCGGCGTCGGCGAGCCCCTTCGAGGTGACCGTCCGTTCGCTCGCGATCGGCGTCGTCATGGCGATCGTCTTCTCGCTCGCCTCGGCCTACCTCGCCCTCAAGACGGGGCAGGGGATGGAGGCCGCGATCCCGATCGCCATCCTGGCGATCGGCCTCGCGAACCTCTTCGCGCGCAAGAACACGATCCTCGAGAACGTCATCATCCAGTCGGTCGGCGCCGCGTCGAGCGCCGTGGTGGCGGGCGCGGTCTTCACGATCCCCGCGCTCTACATGCTCGACGTCGATGTCTCATTCTGGCACATCTTCCTCACGGCCTTCTTCGGCGGCTGCCTCGGCGTGCTCTTCATCGTGCCGCTGCGCAACTACCTGATGGTGAACGAGCACGGCAAGCTCCCCTTCCCCGAGGCGATGGCCACCACCGAGATCCTCGTGGCCGGGCAGAGTGCCGGGCAGCAGGCCGTCACCCTCGTCTGGGCGGCCGTCGTCGGATTCGTCTACGATCTCTGCATCCTCACCTTCGGCTTCTGGCGGGAGATCATCACCTTCCACGCCGTCGGCGTCGGTCGGTGGATCGAGGAGCGCTTCTCGATGGCCTTCCGCATCGACGGGCTCTCCGCGATCGTCGGCCTGGGGTACATCGTCGGGATCAAGTACGCGTCGATCATCGCCGCGGGCTCCTTCCTCTCCTTCCTCGTCCTCGTTCCCCTCGTCCACTACATCGGCGGGTTCGTCGCGGGCGGGACGGCCGTCGCCGGGATGAGCGTCGACGACATCTTCGTGGAGTACGTCCGCCTGATCGGGATCGGGGGCATCGCCGGGGCGGGCCTCATGGGGATCGTCCGTTCCCTTCCCTCGATCGGACAGAGCTTCGCGCTCGGCATCAGGGGGATCGCCGCGGGCCGCAGGGAGGAGCACGAGGAGATCAGGACCGAGCGCAACATGCACATGCGCGACGTCCTCATCGGCATCGTCGCGATCGCCGTCTGCCTGTGGCTCTTCTTCCGGGGCGGGGTGGCGAATTCCCTCGTCGCCACGATCGGCGTCCTCATCGCCCTGGGGATCTCCTTCCTCTTCACGATGGTCGCCGCGCGCGCCATCGGGCTCATCGGGACCAACCCCGTCTCGGGGATGACCCTGGCCACGCTGATCATCACGAGCGTGATCCTCACCCGCATCGGTCTCTCCGGGAAGCCGGGGATGTTCGTGGCGATGATCATCGGCGGGGTCGTCTGCACCTCGCTCGCCGTCGCGGGCGCCTTCGCCACCGATCTCAAGATCGGCTACTGGATCGGGGCGACGCCGCGCAGGCAGCAGACGTACAAGTTCGTCGGCATCCTCGTCTCGGCCGTCTTCTGCGCCCTGGCGATGATGCTCCTCGCGAACACCTACGAGCTCGGCTCGCTCGAGATGCCGGCGCCCCAGGCCTCGGCGATGAAGGAGATCATCTACGGGCTGATGGGGCCCGAGGCGGGCGTGCAGTGGATCCTCTTCTCCTTCGGCGTCATCATATCGGTGATCCTCGCGATGAGCGGCGTGCCGGCCCTCGCCTTCGCGCTCGGGATGTACCTGCCGATCCAGCTCAACACGGCGGTGCTCCTCGGCGGGATCGTCTCCTGGTTCGTCGGGCGGTCCTCGCGCGTGGAGAAGACGGCCAAGGAACGGAAGGAGCGGGGCATCCTCGTGGCGAGCGGGTTCATCGCCGGCGGCTCGATCGCCGGGGTCGTCGCCGCGGTGATCGCCGCCCTCAAGTGGGACCGTTTCCTCGCCGTCTCCTACGGCGCGAACGCCGGCGAGATCGTCGCGATCGTCATGCTGGCCGCACTGAGCGTCTTCATGTACCAGTACTCGAAGCGCACGGGAGGCGCTGCGTAGGAAGCCGGACGGCGGCGGAATCCGCCGGAGCGGCGAGGCGCCGCGGTGGTACAGCCGGGGCGAGCGGAGAATTGCAGACATTCCCGATCGTTCGCAGAAAGGAGCGCACGATGCGCATGCGCCCATGCCTGACAGCCCTTTTCGCAGCCGCCTTCGCGGCGTCGACTCTTCTGCCGGGTGCTATCCGGGCGGAGAAGGTCTCCCTCGGCGCCGGGCCCCTGGCGCCGCCCGCCCCCGTCTGGATCATCGGCTCGTACGATGACGCGGGCAGGGCCAACATGATGACGGCCTCGTGGGCCGGCGTCTGCGCTTCCGATCCCCCCTGCGTGACCGTCTCGATCCGCGAGTCGCGATACAGCTACGGCAACATCGTGCGGCGGGGCGCCTTCACGGTGAACGTGCCCGCCGAACGCCACGCCGCCGCCGCGGCCTTCTTCGGAACGGTCTCGGGGCGCGACGTAAACAAGCTCGCGGCGACCGGGCTCACCGCCGTCCGCGGGGACTCGGTCGACGCGCCCGTCATCGCCGAGTTTCCGCTCGTCATCGAATGCAGGGTCGTCAGGACCGTCGAGGCCGGCTCGCACGTGATGTTCATCGGCGAGATACTCGACGTCCGGGCGGACCGGGAGATCCTGGGCAAGGACGGACGGGTCGATCCGGCGGCGCTCGGCACCTTCACGTTCTGCGCCGGAAACCCGCATTTCTGGGCGACGGGTCGCTCGCTCGGCGCGATAGGCGACCTGCAGGCGACGATCGAGCGCTGACAAGACGTGCGATGGCCGCGAAAGGCGTCCGCGAGGGGCGCGTGAGCTGATTCCGCGCGGGGGGAACGCGAGACGGGGCATGCCCGCGCGGGCCGATTCTGCTATATTCCCCCCATGGACGAGCGCGAGATCATCAGGCTCCTGGACGACGCTGAGGCGACCGCCGGACTCTGCGCCCGCGCCGACCGCGAGCGCCGCCGCGTCCACGGCGACGTCGTCCACCTCCGCGCGATCGTCGAGTTCTCCAACCGCTGCGTCGGCCGCTGCGCCTACTGCGGGCTGCGCTGCGACAACGATCTCGTCAGCCGCTACGACCTTTCCTGGGAGACGGTGATCGAACGGGCCGGTTGCGCCGCGGCGGACGGCTTCCGCACGATCGTCCTGCAGTCGGGGGAGCATCCCGGTCTCGACGTCGAGGGCCTCGGACAGACGGTCGCGGCGATCAAGGAGCGGTTCGACGTCGCCGTGACCCTCTCGGTGGGCGAATGGCCGCGGGAGGTCTACCGGGCGTGGCGCGAGGCCGGCGCCGACCGGTATCTCCTCAAGCTCGAGGCGGCCGACCGCGAGCTCTACGGCACGCTCCACCCCGGGATGAGCTGGGAGAACCGCCGCCGCTGCATCGACGACCTCCTCGCCCTCGGGTACGAGACGGGGAGCGGGAACATCGTGGGGCTTCCCGGGCAGACGGCGGAGCATCTCGCCGCCGACATCCTCGACTGGGCGCGAACGCCCTACGACATGATCTCGGTCTCGCCGCTGATCCCCGCGGCGGGAACCCCCCTCGGCGATCTCGATCCGCCCCCCATCGACCGTGTCCTGCGCGTCCTCGCCCTCGGGCGGCTCGTCGCACCCGGGGCGCACATGCCCTCGACGACGGCGATGTGCGTCTACGGGCGGCAGGCCCGCGCGCGGGCGATGCGATCGGGGGCGAACGTCATCATGATCGACTACACGCCGCGCGAGGCGGCGGCCGCGTACGAGATCTACGAGCGGGCCGCCTGCGGCTCGACCGAGTCGTGCCGCGAATGCACCGCGGCGACCCTCGACGAGCTGGGGCTCTCGGTCGGCCGCGGGCGCGGCGGGGGGATCAGGCGCCGCTAGCAGTACACGTCGCGCTCGCCGCGCTCGATGCGGCCGATCTTCTTCTCCAGCGCCGAGCGCGGACCGTTCTCCGTGCCCCTGAGCAGTTCCTCGATGAGCTTCGTGCCCACGAGGCGCGTTGCGGGCGACGCGAAGTCCTCGAGATACTCCTTGAAGGTCAAAATCGCGTTCGGCAGGCACATGTTCTTGATGTCGCCGTGCTTGGCGAATTCCATGAAGGTCTCGCCGGTGCGGGCCGAACGGTAGCATGCCGTGCAGAAGGAGGGGACGTAGCCCGTCTTCGCCAGCTCCAGCACGACCTCGTCGAGCGAGCGGTTGTCGAAGATCTCGAACTGCTGCTTCTCCTTCTCCGTCTCGACCGTCGCGGGGCCCTTGCCGTAGCCGCCGATGTCGATCCGCGTGCCGCCGTCGATCTGCGAGACGCCGAGGCGGATGTACTCGCGCCGGAGCTCGGGGCGCTCGCGCGCGGTGAGGATCAGGCCGGTGTAGGGGACCATGAGCCGCAAGACGGCCACGAGCCGCTTGAACTCCTCGTCGGAGGTCTTCCAGCGCGAGTAGCCGGTGAAGGGCGTGTTGATCGCCGGCTCGAGCCGCGGGAAGGAGATCGTGTGCGGCCCGACGCCGAAGACGCGCTCCATGTCGAGCGCGTGCATGAGAAGGCCCATCACCTCGAAGCGCCAGTCGTAGAGACCGAAGAGGGCGCCGACGGCGACGTCGTCGAGTCCGGCCTCCTGCGCGCGGTGGAGCGCGTAGAGCCGCCACTCGAAATCCCCCTTGCGGGTGTTGGGCGGGTGCACCTCGCGGTATCGGCCCGGGTGGTAGGTCTCCTGGAAGACCTGGAAGGTGCCGATCTCGGCCTCCTTGAGCCGCCGGTAGTCCTCGACGCTCAGGGGGGCGGCGTTCACGTTGATCCGGCGGATCTCCCCGTGGCGGTCCGGGGTGCGGGTCTCGTAGGCCGCGCGGATCGTCTGGACCATGTAGTCGACGCCGTAGGCGGGATGCTCGCCGTAGACCATGAGCAGCCGCTTGTGCCCGACGCTCTCGAGGGCGCGCACCTCGCGGGCGACCTCCTCGGGGCCGAGGGCGATGCGCGCGCACTCCTCGTTGCTCCGCCGGAAGGCGCAGTACAGGCAGTCGTTCTGGCAGAGGTTCGAGACGTAGAGGGGGGCGAAGAGCACGATCCGCCGCCCGTAGATGTCTTCCTTGATCTTCCGGGCGAGGGCGTAGATCTCTTCCCAGAGCTCGGTGTCCTCGCAGCCGAGCAGGACTGCCGTCTCCGTGGGAGTCAGCCCCTCCTTCTCGGCCGCGCGCTCGATCACGTCCTCGACCGTCTGCCGGTCGGCACGCCGTCCCTCGGCGAGCAGCGACTCGATCCGTTCGACGTCGATGAACCCGGTCATCGGCGATCCACCTCCCCACGCCGCTTTACGCGGCGTTCTCCGGTCCCCCGTCCGCCCCGCCGGGCGCGCGCGGCAACCACAGGGTGAACGTGGTGCCTTCGCCGGGTGACGATGTGACTTCGATGCGGCCCTTGTGCGTCTCGACGATCGCACGCACGATGGAGAGTCCGAGCCCCGTTCCGGGGACGTCCTTCGTCTCGGCCGACTTGATACGATAAAAGGGTTCCCAGATGCGCGCAAGCGATTCCCGATCCATGCCGACGCCCGTGTCGGTCACGGTCGTCTCCACCCCGGCCCCCGATTCGCGCATCGAGACCGTGACGCGGCCGCCGGGGCGGTTGTACTTGATGGCGTTCGAGAGGAGATTGGTGAACACCTGCCCGAGCCCCGGCTCGTCCCCGACGACGGGGGGCGCCCCGTCGCCGGCCACCTCGACGGCGATCGATCGCGCCCGCCAGTCCGGCTCGAGCGAGGCGACCGTCTCCCGGACGAGTCCGACCAGGTCGACCGGCTCGAAGCTCCGCCCGGCCCCCCGGGTCTCCTGGCGGGTCATCGCCAGAAGGTCCTTGACCATCGTCACGAGCCCCTCGAGGCGGCCGCGTGCCCGCGCGAGGTACTCGCGCTGCTTTTCCGGGTCGGCGGCGTAGCCCTCGAGGATCATGTCGATGAACCCGATGACCGCGCCGACGGGCGCCTTGACCTCGTGGGAGACGATCCGGACGAAGTTCGACTTCGCCCGGTCGAGCTCGGCCCGGTCGGTGACGTCCCTGATGCTGATCGTCCGCCCCGAGATGCCCCCCCTCGGCCCCGGGACCGGGGCGGCGGTCACCGAGAGCGTCTGCCCCTCGGCGACGCCGGGGGCCTCGATCGTCGTGTGGATCGCCTCCTCGATCGTTCCGTCGAGGAGCCGCGCGATCGCCTCGCGCAGCTCCCCGGCCGGCAGCTGGGCGAGGAAGCCCGCGCCCGTCTCGAGCGCGGGCTCGGCGAGCAGGCTCAGGGCGGCCGTGTTGAAGAGGGCGAGCTCGCCCGCCTCGTTGACGACGACGACGCCCGTCGTGAGGTTGGAGAGGATCGTGCTCGTCCGGCTGCGCTCGCCGGCCAGCTCGAGCAGCCGCTCCTCGCGCTCGCGGCGCAGGCGGTCGGCCTCCTCGAGGAGGAGACGCCGCTCGGCGGCGCGGGCCACGACGGCCCGCAGCGCCTGCGGGGTGAAGGGCTTCGGCAGGAAGTCCCACGCGCCCCGCCTCGTCGCCTCGATCGCCGTCTCGAGGCTCGCGTAGGCCGTGATCACGATGCAGACCGTGCTCGCGTCGATCCCGTGGAACTCCTTGAGCAGGGTGAGGCCGTCGACGTCGGGGAGCTTGAGATCGACGAGACAGACGTCGAACGGCGCCGGCGTGGCCAGCGCGATGGCGCCGGCGCCGTCCCCGGCCGTCTCCACCTCGTAGCCTTCCCGCTCGAGGATCCGCTTCGCGCCGGTCCGCATCCCCCATTCGTCGTCGACGACGAGGATGCGGACGGCCCTCGTATGCTCAGCTGCGCGCTGCATTGCCCAGGAGGTTGCCGACGCGCTTGACGAGTTCCGGGAAGGGGATCGGCTTGTCGACGTACTCGTCGGCGAGGATCCAGTCCCGTTCCCCCTCGGTGTCGATGCCGAACTTGAAGCCGGTGGCCTCGGTGACGGCGGTGAGCATCAGCAGGGGGATCGACTTCGTCCGGTCGTCGTTCTTCAGCTTGCGGCAGAGCACGGCGCCGGCGTCGACCGTCTCCATCATCAGGTCGATGACGGCCGCGTCGGGCGTCTCCCGGAGCGCCGCCTCGAATCCTTCCTTGCCGGACGCCGCGGTCACGACCTCGTGGCCGGCCGCCGAGAGGACTTCGGTGCCCATTTCCCGGAAATCGGGATCGTCGTCGACGAGCAGAACCTTAGCCATGACAGGTCTCCTTCGGGCCGGGTCCGTTGTGGGGGGGAACCCGGCGCGGCATCCGGCCCGAGTCGCCGCGCGGGTCCCCATCGGTTCAGCAGTGCGTCGTGCTGCGTTCTCCGTCGTTCTAGCCGTCATTGAAGGTGTCCTCCCCGGCCGCCGTCTCGCCGAGACCGTAGGGGATCTCCACCCGGAGCGTCGCGCCCCCGGCGTTTCCGTTCCGCGCGGCGATGTCGCCGCGGTGGAGCTTCACGATCCCGTAGGCGATCGCGAGGCCGAGTCCGGTGCCCTTGCCGATCGGTTTCGTCGTGAAGAACGGGGTGAAGATCCTCGAAAGCGCGTTCTCGGGGATCCCCGGCCCGTCGTCCACGATCTCGATGACCGCCCGGTCGCCGTCGGGGGAGCGGTAGAGCCGCACGACGATCCGGCCGCGCCGTTCCATCGCCTCGAGGGCGTTCTGGACGACGTTGAGGACGACCTGGCGGACCTGGTCGGCGTCGACGGCGATCTCCGGGATCGGGGCGGTCTCGAAATCGAACCGGACGGCGGCGTTCTCCGGCGCGCGCACTGACGGCTCGATCGTATCCCGGAGGAAGCTCTCGAGGTCGACGTTGGAGAGGACGAGCTTGTTCTGCCTGGCGAAATCGAGGAGGTCGGCCACGATCCGCCGGCAGCGCTCCGTCTCGCGGACGATGATCGAGAGGTCCTCGCGGTTGGGATCCTCCCCCTCGAGGGATTCGAGGATCATGTGCGAGTAGAGCAGGACCGTGCCGAGCGGGTTGTTCACCTCGTGCGCGACGCCCGCGGCGAGCTGGCCCATCGCGGCCATCTTCTCGTTCTGGATGAGCTGCTGCTGCGCGTCGCGGAACCGCCGGTTGCTCTCCTCGAGCTGCCCGAGGGTCGACTCGAGCTGGTCGACCGTGTAGGGGAGGCACATCTCCGATTCGGCGAGCCCGCGGAGGACGTCGATGGCGTGCTCGCGGCAGGAACGGTAGCCGCAGGCCCCGCAGTTCAGCTCGTCCTTCGGTCCCGTCTTGCCCATGCGCCGCAGCTGCTCGTTGATCTGCTCCTCGGAGGGCATCGGCAGCCGGCGCGTGTCGGCCACGAAAGAGCGGCCGAGGTCGATGCCGGCGGTCGCGGCCATGTTCCGCCGCCACGCGTCCTCGTCGAAGCGTTCGCGGTGTTCGCGGTAGTACCGCAGCACGCTGTCGCGGTTCCTGAAGATATCCTCGCGGTCGCGGCAGAAGGGGCCGTTCACGCAGCCCTCGCAGAAGAGGATGTCGAGGAAGCGCGGTTCGATCACGCCCTCGCCGAGGCTCTTGAGGAGCGGGATCGCCCGGTTCTTCCCCTCGGCCACGATCACCTCGTTCTCCTCGAGGTCGCGGGCGACCCCCGCGGAGACGAGAAGCCCCCCCGAGACGGGGAAGAGGCGCCCGCGCCACGCCGCCGGGCCGTCGAACGCGGCCGGCTCGCAGGCCACCGGGTCGATGCCCCGGTCGGCGAACATGCCGCGCAGCTCGCGGAAGGTGAGCACCGCGTCGACGACGCCCGCCACCGAGGGATCCTCCGCCTCCGACTTCTTGGCGACGCAGGGGCCGATGAAGACGACCCTGGCCTCCGGATCGAGGCGCCACTTGATGAGGCGCGCCATGGCGATCATCGGCGAGACGACCGGCGAGAGCCGCGGGATGAGATCGGGCATGTACTTGCACACGTAGAAGTAGATCGAGGGGCAGGGGGTGGTGATCTGCGATCCCGTGGACGACTCGTAGATCCGCCCGTACTCGGCCGCGACCATGTCGGCTCCGAAGGCGACCTCCATCACCTCGTCGAATCCGAGCGCGCGGAGCGCGCCGACGAGACGGTCGGGGGGATCGCAATCGACGTAGGAGGGGAAGGAGGGGGCGAGGATCGCGATCGTTTTCGTCTCGGGGTCGGCGAGCATGGCCGCCGTCGGGGCGGTGCCGTCCTCGACCGATTTGGCTCCCTGGCTGCAGACGCTCACGCAGTGGCCGCAGGACAGGCAACGGTCCTCGAGGACCACCGCCTGGCCGCCGGAGATGCGCACGGCGTGCGCCGGGCACTCCCTGACGCAGGTGAAGCACCGCTTGCATCTCTCGCCGATCGTGTGTACGACGCCTTTCATCGCCCCGGCCTCCTCACGCGTTGAAGAGCGTTCGCTCCGTGTAGGTCGTGTGCAGCAGCTCGTGGCTCTTCTCCGAGAGCGGCCTGCCGAGGACGTTCCGGTAGAGCGCCGCGATCTCGGGATTCAGGTGGCTGCGCCTGACCGGCATGCTCCGGTCGACCACGTTGAGGGCGCTCCTGCGCAGCCGGGCCGTCTCGGCGTCGGCGTAGGGCTGCCCGCCGCCGTTGATGCACCCGCCCGGGCAGGCCATGATCTCGATCATGTGGAAGGTCTCCCCGGCGCGGACCCGTTCGACGAGCGCGCGCGCGGCGGCCAGCCCCGAGGCCGTCGCCACCCTCACGCGCGAGCCGGCGACGTCGACCGTCGTCTCGCGGATCCCGGGGCCGCCGGTCTCGAAATCGAGGGAGGCGAGTTCCTCGCCGGTCAACAGCTGGTGGACGGTGCGCAGCGCCGCCTCGAGGACGCCACCCGAGCGGCCGAAGATCGCCGCCGCGCCGGTCGAGGCGCCGAGGGGGTGGTCGAAATCCTCCTCGGGCATCGCGGCGAGATCGATGCCGAAGAGCCGGAGGAGGCGTCCCGCCTCGCGCGTCGTGAGGACGGCGTCGACGTCGCCGATCCCCCCGTCGCCCAGCTCTGGCCGGCCCGCCTCGTACTTCTTCGCCGTGCAGGGCATCACGGAGACGACGAAGACCGTCGCGGGATCGATGCCCGCCTCGGGCGCCCAGCAGCCCTTCACGACGGCGCCCAGCATCTCGTGCGGCGACTTGCACGTGGAGAGGTTCGGCAGGAGCTCGGGCCAGTTGTGCTCCATGAACTTCACCCATCCCGGCGAGCAGCTCGTGAGGAGGGGCAGGGGGCCGCCCTCGCGGAGGCGCTTCACGAACTCCGAGCCCTCCTCCATGATCGTGAGGTCGGCGGCGAAATCGGTGTCGACGACCCGGTCGAACCCGACGCGGCGGAGCGCGGCGGCGAGCTTGCCGGTGACGACCGAGCCCGGGGCCATGTCGAAGAGCTCGCCGATCGACACGCGGATCGCCGGCGCCACCTGGACGACGGTCGTGACGGCGGGGTCGGCGAGGGCGGCGAGGACCCGGTCGATGTGCGAGGCCTCGTGGAGGGCCCCGGTGGGGCAGGCGTTGATGCACTGGCCGCAGAAGGTGCACTGGGTCAGCCCGAGGGCGCGCCCGAAGACCGGCTGGACCGTCGTGTCGGCCCCGCGCCGGGCGAAGTCGATCGCGCCGACCCCCTGGATCTCGTTGCAGACGCGCACGCACTTGCCGCAGAGGATGCATTTCTCCGGCTCGCGGACGATCGCCGCGTTGGAGGAGTCGGGGAGGCGCCGCGCGTATCCCCTCGGCACCTTGATCCGCTCGATCGAGTACTCGCGGGCGAGGCGCGCCAGCTCGCAGCTGTCCGACTTGAAGCAGGTCGTGCACTCGCTCGGGTGGGCGGCGAGGAGGAGCTCGACGATCGTCTTCCTGGCCCGGAGCACGGCCGTGGAGTTCGTCGTCACCTCCATCCCCTCGGCGACCGGTGTGGAGCAGGAGGGGACGAGCCGGCCGCCGACGTCGACGACGCAGATCCGGCAGGCGCCGTTCGGCTCGAGGCCGTCGATGTGGCAGAGGGTGGGGATCTCGATCCCGAGGCGCCTGGCGACCGAGAGGATCGTCTCGCCCCGAGCCGCCCTCGTCTTCGTTCCGTTCACGGTGAGATTCACTGACATCGCGTCCTCCGCCTTTCTACGAGACCGTCACCGCATCGAACGTGCAGGTGTCCGCGCAGGAGCCGCAGCCGATGCATTTCTCCTCGACGATGTAGTGCGTCTTCTTCGGCGACCCGACGATCGCGTTCGCCGGGCAGAGCTTCTTGCAGCGGCCGCAGCCGACGCAGGCCTCAGGGTCGATCGCGTACTCCCTGAGGGCCGTGCAGACCCCCGCGGGGCAGCGGCGGTCGTAGAGGTGCGCCTCGTACTCGCCGCGGAAGAACTTCAGGGTGGAGAGCACCGGGTTGGGCGCCGTCTGCCCGAGCCCGCAGAGGGCCGTCTTCTGCACGTCGCGGGCGACGCGCTCGAGCTCGATGAGCCCGGAGAAGCGGGCGAGCGCGCCACCCTCGTCGGGATCGCCCCACCGGGTGGTGAGCTGCTCGAGGATGTGGCGCATCCGCCGCGTCCCCTCGCGGCAGGGGGTGCACTTGCCGCAGGATTCCTTCGTGGTGAAGTCGAGGAAGAAGCGCGCCACGTCGACCATGCAGGTCCCCTCGTCCATCACGACGAGTCCGCCCGAGCCCATCATGGCGCCGATCCGCTTGAGCTCGTCGTAGTCGACCGCGGTGTGCCAGAGGTCGACGGGGACGCAGGCCCCCGACGGGCCGCCGATCTGCACGGCCTTGAGGGCAAGCCCCGTCTCGCTCCCGCCGCCGATCCCCTCGACGATCTCGCCGATCGAGATCCCCATCGGAACCTCGGCGAGGCCGCTCCGCTCGAGCTTGCCCGAGAGGGCGAAGACCTTCGTGCCGGGCGAGCCCGGCGTCCCGACGGCGCGGAAGGCCTCGGGGCCGTTCGACACGATCCAGCCGATGTTGGCCATGGATTCGACGTTGTTGATGACGGTCGGACGGCCGAACAGCCCCGATTGGGCCGGATAGGGGGGGCGGGGGCGGGGCATGCCGCGCTTGCCCTCGATCGAGGCGAGGAGCGCCGTCTCCTCGCCGCAGACGAAGGCGCCGGCGCCCATCTTGATCCGGATGTCGAAGGAGAAGCCGGTGCCGAGGATGTTCTCGCCGAGGATCCCCGCCTCGCGCGCGTCGGCGATGGCGGTCTCGAGCCGCCGGATGGCGAGCGGGTACTCGGCGCGGCAGTAGATGTACCCCTCGGCGGCGCCGATCGCGTAGCCGCAGAGGGCCATCCCCTCGATCGCCGCGTGCGGATCGCTCTCGAGGACCGAGCGGTCCATGAACGCGCCGGGATCGCCCTCGTCGGCGTTCATGACGACGTACTTGCGGTCGGACTGCTCGCGGGCGGCGAGCTTCCACTTCGTGCCCGTGGGGAAGCCGCCCCCGCCGCGGCCGCGGAGCCCGGAAGCCTCGATCGTGGCGACCGTCTCCCCGGGCGTCTTCGCGGTCAGCGCCTCGAGCAGGCCGCGGTAATCCTCCCGCGCGATGGCGGCGGAGAGGTCGTCCGGATCGAAGCGCCCGACGCGCGAGAGCACGATGCGGCGCTGGGGCCTGAAGAAGGGGTGGTCGGCGACGGCATCGATGCCGTCGATCGGCGGGCCGTCGTCGAAGCGGAGGAGGGCCCGGGCCGCGTCGTGCCGGCCGCCGGCGAGGACCGTGTTGGCGATGGCCGGGACCTCGGCCGGGGTGACCTCGCCGTAGAGGACGCCCGGTCCGCCGGGAAGCTGGATCTCGACGAGGGGCTCCATGCGGCAGAAGCCGAGGCAGCCGGCCTCGTGGATGTCGGCGTCGATGGTGCCGGCGGCGGCCGCCTCGCTGAAGGCGGCGAGGACGTCGGCGGCGCCGGAGGCGAGGCCGCAGGTGCCCGTGCCCACGAAGACCTGCGGGCGCTCGATCGTCTCGCGCCTGAGCAGGCGGATCGTCTCCGCCGCGTCGTCGTTGTTCCCGAAGGCCCACGCGAGGAAATGCCCCGGCCGGCCCGCTTCCTCCCAGCGCCTGTACAGTTCGCCGGTCATGCGTCACCTCCGCGCGAGATCGCCTCGGCGAGCTCGACGAGCCCCTCGGCCGTCACGTGCCCGTAGAAGCGGTCGTCGATCATCACGGCCGGCGCGATCGAGCAGGAGCCGAGGCAGGCGACCTCCTCGACGGTGAAGAGCCCGTCGCGTGTCGTCTCGCCCGATGCGACGCCGAGCGCGCGGCAGATCGTGTCGAGTATCCTGGCGCTGCCCTTCACGTGGCAGGCCGTCCCGCGGCAGACGCGGATCGTGTGCTCGCCGGGGGCGGTCAGGCGGAACTGGTTGTAGAAGGTGGCGACGCCGAAGACGGCGGCCGGCGTCGTGCCGACCTGCTCGGCGAGGTCGAAGACGACCTGCTCGGGGATGTACCCGAGCGTCGCCTGGACGCGCTGGAGCGTCGGGATGACGAGATCGTGGCGCCCGCGGGGGACCTCGCCGATGATCCCGGTGATTTCTCGTGCGCTTGCGGCTTCCGGATGCATGGTCACCTCACTTCCCGTGACGGCGCGGCGGATTGCCGCACCCCGTCGGCCGGTCCGGGACATTCCGTCGCAGTCCCCCGCCGGCCCCCGTACCCTGTAACTCGAATCCCTGTATTCTGTTGTCGTTGTTTCGCGTCATCCTGTTCAGCCTCCGCATGGGGAGACTGCAACGATGGTGCCAATCGTAACGCCTTGCAATATAACGAGATATGAGGCCAGGCGCGCGGGAGTGGGTTATCCTGTTGTCAGGCTGTGAGTTCGGTCGTCGCGGGGGCGCGGCAGCGGACGGCGGCGGGGCGTCATGCCTCGTCGTCGTCCCAGGCGCGGAGCTTGCGCTGGATCGTCCGGCGGTCGATGCCGAGGATCTCGGCGGCGCGCGTGCGGTTGCCGCCGGCCTCCTCGATCGTCCGTTCGATGTAGCGCCGCTCGAGCTCGTCGAGGGTGAGGCCGGCGGGCAGGTCGATCCCCGCGAGGGTCGCCTCGTGCGAGGCGATCTGGCGCGGGAGGTCGCGGGCGCGGATGATGCCGCCCGTGGCGAGGATGACGAGCCGCTCCATCACGTTCTCCAGCTCGCGGACGTTGCCGGGCCAGTCGTAGACGATGAGCTGATCCATCGCGGCCCCCTCGATCCGCGGCGGCGCGATCCGGTACTTCTTCCCCGCCTTCTCAACGAAGTAGGTGACGAGGAGCGGGATGTCGTCGCGGCGCGCGGCGAGCGTGGGGACCTGGACCGGCACGACGCTGAGGCGGTAGAAGAGGTCGTCGCGGAAGCGCTCGCGGCGGACCATGTCCTCGAGGTCGCGGTTGGTGGCCGAGACGACGCGGACGTCGACGGTGTGCGTCGTGTCGGAGCCGACCGGGCGGATCTCCTTCTCCTGGAGGAAGCGGAGCAGCCGGAGCTGGGTGGGCAGGGGCAGGTCGCCGATCTCGTCGAGGAAGAGGGTGCCGCCGTCGGCCGCCCGGATGATCCCCTCGCGGGAGGCGTTCGCCCCGGTGAAGGAGCCCTTCTCGTGGCCGAAGAGCTCGGCATCGATGAGGGTGTCGGGGATCGCGCCGCAGTTGACGGCCATGAACGGGCCGGTGCGCCGCGGGGAGAGGTTGTGGATCGCACGGGCGAGGAGCTCCTTCCCCGTGCCCGAGGCGCCGGTGACGAGGACGGTCACGTCGCGGCGGGCGATCCGGTCGGTCAGCTCGAAGACGCGGCGCATCGCCGCGGAGCGGCCGATCATGCCGCAGAAGCGGTCGCGGGAGAGGTCGCCGCGGATCGAGGCGAGCTCCCGGTTGCGCTCGACCTGCCGCAGGGCCTTCTCGAGGAGGACGCGCAGCTCGTCGAGCCGGAAGGGCTTCGTGAGGAAGTCGAAGGCCCCCTCCTTGATCGCCTCGACGATCGTCTCGGCCGAGCCGTGGGCGGAGACGACGATGGCGACGACGGTGGGGTCGTTCTTCTTGACGCGCCGGATGACCTCGATCCCGTCGATCCCCGGCATCACGAGGTCGACGAGGATGAGATCGAGACGCCCCGGCGCGAAGCCCTCGACGAAGGGCTCGCCGGCGTCGTATTCCTCGACGGCGAAGCCCTGTTTCCGCATCGCCTTGACCATGACGCCGCGGAACTCGGCGTTGTCATCGACGATCGCGACGCGCAGCGGCGCGGTGTTCATGGACGAGCCTCCGGAGCTCGGGGAAGGGGTCGAGGGCGCGTTCGAGCACGCCGGTGAGGTACGAGATGGCGAGGCCGTAGTTCGTGATCGGCACGCCGCGCTTCGTGGCTTCCTCGACGCGGACCTCGACGTGGCGGGCTGTGAGCATGCAGCCCCCGCAGTGGACGATCATCCTGAACTGCTCGAGGTCCCCGGGGTAGTCCTTGCCGCAGGACTTGACGAATTCGATCTTTTTGCCGGTGTAGGCGCGCA
This sequence comes from Candidatus Krumholzibacteriota bacterium, assembly GCA_016931295.1. Classification (NCBI taxonomy): domain Bacteria; phylum Candidatus Krumholzibacteriota; species Candidatus Krumholzibacteriota bacterium. Next base: position 3,396 of record JAFGEZ010000021.1, on the reverse strand, counting down.
TCCAGCGCGGGATCTTGATCGTGCCGATGTCGTCCTCGAGGGGGTGGTGCGTGCAGGCCTCGGCGATGAGCACCCTGTCGCCGTCCTGGATCTCCTCGATGGCGAAGAGCCCGCGCACGAAGGTCTCGAGATCGGCCTTCATGCGGGCGAAGAGGATCGAGAAGGTTGTCACCGCCACGTGCGGGGGCGTCTCCCGCGCGACGAGCTCGATCACCTGCGAGTCGCAGACGAGGAGTCTCGGCGGGGTCTCGAGGCCGGCGATCGTTTCGGCGATGCGGTCCTCCTTGATGACGACGGCGACGGCGTCGTTGTCCAGGACGTCGCGGATCGCCATCACCTGGGGGAGGATCAACCGCCCCTTCGGCGCGCCGGTGTCGATCGGGCAGACGAGGACGACCGCATCGCCGATGTCGATGAGGTCGCCGAGGACCGATGGCGTGCGCTTCACCGTCTTCTCGAGACGATCGATGAGGGCGAGGCGGAGCTCCTCGATCCCCTCGTCGGCGGTCGACGAGACGTAGATCGCCTCCCGAGGGGCTTTCCAGTCGGCCTCGAGGTCGGTCTTGTTGACGACGACGAGGTGGCCGGTGTTCGTTTCCTCGAGGGTGGCGAGGGCCTGCTCCTCCGGCTCTCCCCAAAGGCCGGCCTGGACGACGAGGATCACGAAGTCGGCCTTCTGGAGCTCCCGTTTGGTGAGGGACACCCGCAGGTCGCCGAGGACGCTCGGGTCGTCGAGGCCGCCCGTGTCGACGAAGACGACGGGGCCGAAAGGGAGAAGCTCGTAGGACTTGCGGACCGGATCGGTCGTCGTGCCGGGCACATCCGAGGTGAGCGCCAGCGGCTGCCGCGCGATGGCGTTCATCAGCGTCGATTTGCCGACGTTGGTTCGCCCGAGCAGGACGATATGAGGCTTTATGCTCGCCGGTGTCTTCAGCATCGTAATCAAGAATATAGACGGGTTACGCCCGCGGGCAAGGGAAAAGGGACAATTTGCCGCGGCATAAGGAGAGAAGAAAGGAATGAAGGGAACGTTGACACCCTACTCGATTGCCCCGAAAGGGATTTAGTCACCTGGCAGGTCAGGGATGGAACGGCAAGCAAAGGTGTTTGATGTAATTTCTGTCATACTACGGGATGAAAATTCTATTGAAGATTGTAAGATTATCTGTTTTAAATTGCTTGCTACACTAAACAGTCATGCAGGGGGAACAGTATGAGCAGATGCTTTATTGTTTTAATGATATTAATTATGCCGGTCACAACATCGGCAATACCTCAACTTTTCAATTGCGCGACATCGATAATCACTGGGAATAAGCCAGCATCAGTCGCGATCGAGGATTTCAATGGGGACGGGATTGCGGATCTTGCGGTGGCAAACTTCGGTATTGTTTCTGAAGACGCGGGAACCGTTTCTATTCTTATCGGGGAAGAGGATGGATACTATTCGATGCCATTCCATTACAGCGTAGGAGATAATCCAATATCGATAATCGCAAGGGATTTGAACGGTAATGGGTATCAGGATCTCGCAGTGGCCAATCACGAGTCGGAAAACGTCACAATACTATTAAACGATGGAGGAGGGACTTTTTCCTCTGCAGGAAACTATGCCGTGGGTCAAAGTCCCAGGGCAATAAATAGTGATGATCTCGATGGAGACGGCGATAAAGACCTTGTAGTGGCAAACGATTATTCAGACAACATTTCGGTTCTGTTGGGCAATGGTGACGGGACTTTTGAAAGCGCGGTAAACTATTTAATCGGGGATCTTTGCTATTCAGTGGCGATAAGTGACTTAGATGGAGATGGAGATAACGATCTCTCCGTGGCAAACGGTTATAGCGGATCCGCTTCTATACTATTGAACAACGGAGATGGCACTTTTGCCTCGGAGGGCAGCTACGCTACAGGATATCAAGCATGGTCGATAGCGAGCAGCGACTTCGATGGCGACGGAGATCAGGATCTTTCGATATCAAATGGTTCTTCCGACAACATCTCTGTTCTTTTAGGAAACGGAGACGGAACATTCGGATCAGCCGTAGAATATATCGTTGGCAACACCCCGAATTCGATTATTAGTGAGGATTTTGACGGTGACGGAAATCAGGATCTTGCGGTAAGTAACGCCTTGTCTTACAACATCTCGATTCTTTTGGGTATCGGTGATGGCACATTTGGTGAGAAGGAAGATTATGTAGTTGGAAACAATCCCGGTTCGGTCACCAGCTATGATCTGGAGAATGATGGAGATATGGACATTATAGTCGCCGATGAAGATGAAGTTTCATTTCTCATGAATCAGGGCGATGGCACATTCATTTCCGCCAGATTGCTAGAAGCGGGAAATATGCCATGGGCTATAGTCCTCGACGATCTCAATAATGACGGAATCCAGGATCTTGTGACCAATAGCTATTTTTCTAATAGTGTTGGAGTGAGGCTTGGAAATGGCGATGGTACCTTTTCCGAAATCACGACTTTTAGCATAGGCACTTCGCCGGTCGCACTCATCAGTGTGGATCTCAATAATGACGGGGACAAGGATCTTGTAACTGCGAATGATGTTGCCGATCAAGTTTCTATTCTTTTGGGATACGGTGACGGAACATTCTCGGCCGCGACTAATTTCAGCGTGTGGGCCGCTCCGATCTCTATCGCAAACGGAGACTTCAACAGCGATGGGAAAGAAGACCTGGCAGTAGCTTGCCAGAACGACAGGGTTACAATCCTATCAGGAAATGGAGATGGAACATTTTTTATTTCCAGGTTGCTCATTTCGGGGGATATCCCCAACTCGATAGTCAGCGATGATTTCAATAATGATGGGGATATGGACCTCGCAGTCGCAAATTCGGGATCGAACAATGTGTCGATATTCATTGGCAACGGTGATGGTACTTTCTTGGCGGCATACTTCCTGGGAGCCGGCGCCAATCCGAGATCTCTGATTAGCGCCGATTTGGACAAAGATGGAAACGTAGATCTTGTAGTGGCTAACATGGATTCTGACAATGTCTCTGTTCTGCGAGGAAACGGAAATGGTACATTCAACCCCGCAATAAATTATAATGTTGGAACAAAACCTATCTCGCTTAATTGTAGCTATCTGGACAATGACGGAAATCTGGATATAGTGACAGCTAACTGGACTTCTGACAATATCTCGGTTCTATTAGGTGTTGGAGATGGTACATTCACTTTTTTTTCCCACTATAGCGCGTGCGACGTGCCTTACTCGGTCTCAAGCGATGATCTAGATGGTGACGGTGATAGCGATCTTGCCATTGCGAATCGTAACTCGGACTGGACTTCCCCTGGTTTGCTAGACACCTGATAGGTTACAATTGAGCCTAAAGGAGGGAGTCCGTGAGCAGCAAGCGATATTCGCCG
>JAFGEZ010000020.1 GCA_016931295.1 Candidatus Krumholzibacteriota bacterium | reverse complement strand
GTGGTAGAGCTCGCCGTAGAGCTCGTGCGAATCGGCGGCGTAGGTGATCATCGTCGAGCCGTCGGCCGACGCTTTCTTCGTGACGAGAAAATTGGTGCATGCCGCGGCGGGCGCGGCGGCGAGCGTCGCCGTCAAAACGAGTGCGAGGGCGATCGCCGTCGTGGTCTTCATGCTGCGGTTCCTCCTTGCGGGCGGGCTGCCGGGCGGCGGCGTCTTTTCCGAGCGCCGTCCCTCGTGTCAGGGCAAACGAACCGGGCGACGGGCGGCTGCCGCGCCGCCGTGCGCCCGGAACTGTTCTTCAGTATTGCCCTTGCGGGCGCCGGATTCAAGGGCCGATTTTCCGCGGGCCGCGCCGCCCGGCGGGAATTGCGTTGCCCGTTCCGCCGCATCGCGCGTACAATGCGTCCGGAACGGGGGACCGACCGACGACAGACGATCGCGCGGGGCGCCGGCCCCGCCGGACGGCGCCGCGTTTCGACCCGGCGGAACGCGCCGCGCGCCCGCGGAAGGTGAGGTCATGACCGCCAACATCATCACGCTCGCCCGCATCCTCTTCGTCTTCGTGGCCGTCTTCCTCTACGGAACCGACGTGCGCGGGCAGATCGCCGCCTTCCTCCTCACGCTCCTCGTCATCTGGATGGACGCCCTCGACGGGTGGGTGGCCCGGCGGCGCGGCACCTCCTCGGATCTCGGCGCCCTCCTCGACATCACGGGCGACCGCATCGTCGAGATGGTCTTCTGGGTCTATTTCGCCGTTACCGGCATGATCTCCCTCTGGATTCCCCTCGTCGTCATCGCGCGCGGCTTCCTGACGGACTCGATGCGGAGCCTCGCCTTCGCCGAGGGACAGACCGCCTTCGGGGAAAAGACGATGATGCGATCGCCCCTGACGCGCCTGCTCGTCGCCTCGCGTTTCAGCCGGGGACTGTACGGGGCGGCAAAGGCCGTCATCTTCTGCTGGCTCGGCGGCCTGATCGCCCTGCGCGGGGCGATAACCCGCTACGCGTTCGCCGTCCCCCGGGATCTCCTGGCGGGGCTCGAGCTCGCCGGCAGGATCCTCGCCTGGGTCGTGCTCGTCATGTGCCTTCTCCGGGGGCTGCCCGTCCTCTGGGACGGCCGGCGATACCTCCTCGAGAAGCGTTTTCCGCGGGATCTCCGCGACGGGGACTAGGCCGATGAAACGCACGCTCGCCCTCTTCGACATCGACGGCACCCTCCTGCCCGGCTGCTCGGCCGAGACGATCTTCATCCGCTGGCTCGCGGCCCGGGGCGTGCTGACACCCGCCGACGGCGCGCGGTGGGTCGGCCGCTTTCTGCGGACGCTTCCGCGGGGAACGGTGGCCGCGGCAAAGGCGAACAAGGGCTACCTGGCGGGAAAACGCCCGGAGACGATCCGGGCGATGGCGGCCGACTGCTACGCCCGGTCGATCGCGCCCCGCATCCCCGCCGCGGCGCGCCGGCTCGTGGCCGGCCACCGCGAAAGCGGGCGGCGGATCGTTTTCCTCTCGGGGACGCTCGATTGCCTGATCGAACGGTTCCGCGACGATCTCGGCGCCGACGAGGCGATCGGCTCGACGCTCCTCGTGCAGGACGGCAGATACACGGGCGACATCGAGGGGATCCATCCGTACGGCGGGGCGAAGGCGGAGATCGCGCGCCGCCGGTGGGGCGACGGCTCGTTCGACCTCGCCGGCTCCTGGGCCTACGGCGATCGCCCGTCCGATCTCGCGCTCCTCGCCCTCTTCGGCCACCCGGCGCTCGTCGATCCCGGGCGCCGGCTCGCCGCGGCGGTGAGCCGACGCGGCATCGAGATCGTCCGCTTCTGACCGCCCGCCCGCTCCCGCCTCACCCCACGCGTTTCCTGAAGGAGAAAGTACCGAGCGTGAATATCCCCGCGCCGAAGACGGCCATCGGCGCGAGGTCGCGCCAGAGTTCGCACAGCGGCGTGCCCTTCTGGAAGACGTCGCGGACGATCGAGACGAAATAGCGCATGGGGTCGAGCAGAGTGAGCGCCCGGACGCCGGCCGGCATGTTCTCGATCGGGATGAAGAATCCGCTCATCAGGATCATGAACATGACGAAGAACCACGCGACGAACATCGCCTGCTGCTGCGTCCCGGTGATCGTCGACACGAAGATCCCCAGGCCGATCGTCGTGGCGAGGTAGACGAAGGCGGCCGCGGCGAGATCGAGATAGCTGCCGTTCATCCGGATGCCGAAGACGAGCACGGCGACCGTCGTGACGACGGCCAGCTCGGCGTAGGAGAGGACGAGGAAGGGCGCGAGCTTTCCCGCGAGGAGCTGCCGCTTGCCCAGCGGCGTCACCAGGAGCTGCTCGAGCGTGCCGATCTCCTTCTCCTTGACGAGGCTCATCGCCGAGAGCATCAGCGGCAGGATCGTGAGGAGGACGACGACGATCGCCGGCACCATGTAGTCCTTGGAATCGAGATCGGGGTTGAACCACATCCGCTCCCGCATCGCGACCGCCGCGGCCGGCCGCAACCGGCCCGCCGGCGGCGCGACGGCGCCGGAGAGGATCCCGGCCGCGTATCCCATGGCGACGCTCGCCGCGTTCCCGTCGACCCCGTCCATGACGAGGCCGGCCTGCGGACGGAGCCCGCGCGCCAGGTCGCGCCCGAATCCGGGCGGGATCACGAGGCCCACCTGCGCTTCCCAGCCGCGCATGCCGTCCTCGATCGAGGCGAGGCCGCCCGCGGCGGGTCGGAGATCGAATCGATCGGTGTTCGCGAACGCGCGGACGATCTCCCGCGAGACCGCGCCGTTGTCGAGATCGACGACGACGAGATCGACGTGCTTGACCTCGGTGGTGATCGCGAAGGAGAGGACGAGCAGCTGGACGACCGGCATCAGGAAGATGATCGCCATCATCGGGCGATCCCTGAAGATCTGCCTGAACTCCTTGCGTACCATGACGAGGATCCGTCTCATCTCATCGCTCCAGTCTCAGGCCGAACCGGCGCACGGAGAACGCGAGCAGGACCGTCGTCATGACGGCGAGCGGCGCCACCTCGCGCCAGAGATGCGCGATGCCGCTTCCCTTCAGCATGATTCCCCGGATGATCAGGAGATAGTACCTCGCCGGCACGAGGTAGGTGACGAACTGCAGGGGGCGCGGCATCGAATCGATCGGGAACATCAGCCCCGAGAGCATGATCGTCGGCAGGAGCGTCGCGGTGAGGGCGAGCATGATCGCCACCTGCTGCGTGCGCGCCCGCGTCGAGATCATCAGCCCCAGACTCAGCGCCGTGAGGAGATAGAGGGTCGAGAGCGCGGCCATCAGCCAGACGCTCCCGCGGAAGGGAACGTCGAAGAGGAGGATGCCGAGCAAAAGCACGACGAGGCCGTCGAGGAATGCCAGGAAAATGTACGGCAGCACCTTGCCGAGGATGATCTCCCGCGGGCGGACCGGGGAGACGAGGATCTGTTCCATCGTCCCCGTCTCCTTCTCGCGGGCGATCGTGATCGAGGTGAGGAGCGCGCAGATCATCACCATGATCATCGCCACGATCCCCGGCACGAAGAAGAAGGCGCTCTCGAGATTCGCGTTGAAGAGGACGGCCGTCCGCGTCTCGAAGGGCGAAACCGCCCGGGGGCGGCGATCGGCGTCGAATGCCGCGATCACCCGGCCGGCGTAGTTCCTGACGAGCTCGGCCGTGTTCGGATCGGCGGCGTCGATGACGACCTGGACCTCGGCCGTCATCCCGCGCCCGAGCCGGCGCTGGAAATCGTGCGGCACGACGAGAGCGGCCCGCGCCGTCCTCGCGCGGAAGCGGTCGGCGATGTCGTCGACCGCCGCCTCGCGCGCGTCGAACGAGAAGAGATCGCTCCCGGCGAAGCGCTCGACGAGGAGCCGCGAATCGACCGAACGATCGTGATCGATCACGACGAGGGGGATCTCCCCGATCTCCATGTTGAAGGCGTAGCCGAAGAGGATGAGCTGGATGGTCGGCAAAAGGAAGACGATTCCCAGCGTCCGCGGGTCCTTCCAGATGTGCAGCAGCTCCTTGCGGGCGAGGGCGGCGATCCGCCCGAACGACGCGCGTTTCATCGCTCCCCCCCCTCCGCGGCGAGTTCGATGAAGACGTCGTGGACGCTCTCCTTGCCGAACCGCCGCTTCAGCGCCGTGGGACCGTCCAGCGCGATCACCGCTCCGGCGCGCATGATGGAGATCCGGTGGCAGTATTCGGCCTCCTCCATGAAGTGGGTGGTGACGAAGATCGTCTTGCCACGCTCGGCCTCCTCGTGGATCACGTCCCAGAAGGCGCGACGGACGCGGGGATCGACGCCGGAGGTGGGCTCGTCGAGGAAGAGGATGGCGGGATCGTGGAGAAGGGCCGTCCCGAGGGCGAGCCGCTGCTTGAATCCGAGCGGCAGATCGCGCGTCAGCGTCCGCGCGTGGCGCTCGAGGCCGAGGTACGCGAGCAGATCCTTCTTCCGCTCGCCGATCGCCGCGCCGGAAAGCCCGTAGATCCCGCCGTAGAACTCGATGTTTTCCTCGATCGTGAGATCCTCGTAGAGGGAGAACCGCTGGCTCATGTACCCGATCCGGCTCTTGATTTGCTCGCTGTCGCGGCGGACGTCGAACCCGGCGACGACCGCCTCCCCCGAGGTCGGCGAGAGGAGGCCGCAGAGCATCCGGATCATCGTCGTCTTGCCCGCCCCGTTCGCGCCGAGGAAGCCGAAGATTTCGCCACGGCGCACCTCGATGCTCACCCGGTTCACCGCGGTGAAATCGCCGAAGCGCCTCGTCAGATCCCTCGTGCGCACCATGACGCCGGTCATCATCGATCTCCCCTCAGGAGGTCGAGGAAGAGATCCTCGATCGACGGTTCGATCCGCGTCCATTCATCGAGACGGTCCCCGAGAACCGAGCGCCACTCTCCCAGTCGTTCCCGCGGGGGCTCGCCGTCGAAGGAGACGTGCAGGGAATCGCCGAAGAGCTGGATGTCGCGCGCCGCGCCGGTGTCGGCGAAGAAGGAGCGGAGCCCCCGCACGTCCCGTCCCGTGACGCGAAAGAGGGGCCAGGGATAGCGGCCTCTCAGCTCGGCGGGCGTGCCGAGCGCGATCGCGTCGCCATCGAAGACCAGGGCCACGCGGTCGCAGCGGTCCGCCTCGTCCATGTATGCCGTCGAGACGACGACGGTCGTCCCGTCGGCGCGGATCCGCCCGAGCAGCGACCAGAACTCTGTTCTGGAGACCGGGTCGACGCCGAAGGTCGGTTCGTCGAGAACGAGGACCTCCGGCCGGTGGACGAGGGCGCAGGAGAGCGCCAGTTTCTGCTTCATCCCGCCGGAGAGGGCGGCCGCCTTCCGCTTCCTGAAGGCCGCCATCCGCGAGAACCGGTAGAGCTCCTCGATCCGCTCGTCGCGATCGGCGGCGGGCACCCCGAAGAGGTCGGCGAAGAACCGCATGTTCTGCTCGACGGACAGGTCCGGATAGAGGGAGAACCGCTGCGGCATGTAGCCGAGAACGGCGCGGATGCCGTAGACGTCGCGCGAGACGTCCATGCCGCGCACGAGGATCCGTCCCCCGTCCGGCTCGAGGAGCGTGCACATCGACCTCATCAGCGTCGTCTTCCCCGCCCCGTCGGGACCGATGAACCCGAAGAGCTCCCCCTCCCCGATCGACAAAGTGATTCCCCGCACGGCCTCGACGTCGCCGTACCGCTTTTGCATCGCCTCGATTTGTATGGCGTCGGTCGCCATGCCGTCCCCTTCCCGGCCGGGCGGTCCCTACCGCCGCACCTCGACGGGCATCCCGTGCTTGAGAACGCCGTCGGGGTTGTCGATCGCCACCGTGACCGCGTAGACGAGGCTCGTCCTCGTCTCGGGCGTGAGTATCTGCTTCGGGGTGAACTCGGCCTTCGGGGAGATCCAGTCGACGACGCCGGCGAGTCGGCGATCGAGGCCGTCCGCGTGGACGCTCACCGTGTCGCCGACGGAGATCGAGGGAAGCGTCTCCTCCCCGACGTAGATCTTCACCTGGACCTCCGTCGTCTCGATCACCTCGAAGACCGCCTGCATCGCCGGCACGGCCTCGCCAGGCTCGAAATAGCATTCCGTCACCATGCCGCCGAGGGGGGCGACGATCGTCGCATCCCCGATGCGCTTGCCGATCGAGAGGAGCTGCGCCTCGAGCTGCATCCTCCTCGCCTCGACGGACCGCACCGCCTGCGACGACGTCTCGAGAGCCGACCCGGCGTTTTGCAGCGCGTTGGTCGCATCGTCCACGGCCTGCCGCGTGGCCGCCTTTTCCTCGAGCAGGCGGGCCAGCCTGTCGTGGCGCTCGCGCAAATAGTTACGCTCGCTGCGCGCGCGTTCGCGCGCCGTGAGGGCCGTCGCCTCCTGCACGGCCACCTCGTCGATCGCCGCGGAGAGCCTGCGCCGCTCGTACGAGAGCTCGGTCGTGTCGATCCTCGCCATCACCGCGCCCGCCGCGACGCGGCTCCCCTCGTCGACGAGCCGTTCCACCAGCAGGCCCCCGGTGAGCGCCGGCACCTGCACGCTCGTCGCCTCGACGACGCCGGTGTACCCGCCCTCCCCGTCGCCTGCGCACGAGCCGAAAAGAAGCGCAATCGCCGCCGCGGCGGCGCATCCGATCGCTTTCATTTGTCAACCTCCCGTGCCATCCGTTTTGTCGGTATCGGGCCCCGTGCTCAACCGCCGGGCCGGGGATCGATGCGCCCCGTCGCCCGGGCGAGCGTGGCCCTGCCCGCGAGAAGATCGATCCGGTCCCGCCTGAGACGCACCTCCGCCGACGTGAGCGATTCCTCCGCGTCACGCAGATCGTAGGAGGTGGCGAGACCTTCTCCGTACCGCTCGAGGACGATGCGGTACCGTTCCCGTTCCTGCGCGACGAGCCGGCGCTGCATGAGGAGCTGCTCCCGTGCGCCGGCGACCTCCTCCCACGCGGCGACGACCTCGCGGCGGACGTCTGCGGCGGCGGATTCGCGCTCGATGCGCGACATGCGGACGGCATGGTCGATCCGGCGGATCTCGTTCGCGCGCCGGCCGCGGTTCCACACCTCCCAGCGCAGTTCCACCGACAGCGAGTAGTAGTCCATCCAGTCCTCCGAGAAGAAATCCACGCCGGGGCGCGCGTAGTGCCACGAGGCGCCGGCGCGCACCTGCGGCCACCATGCGGACGCCGCCGCGGCGCGAAGGAATTCCTTTTCCCGGATCGCGTGCTCCAGCAGGGCCAGCTCCGGTCTGCAGGCGAGGGCCCGGGCGATGTGCTCGTCGAGCGGGGCGAGGTCGAGGGCCGCCTCGACGTCGCCGGTCGTTTCGATGGAGTCGACGGCCGGCAGATCGACGAGCGCGGCCAGCTCCGCCGCCGTCGCGCGGAAACGGCGGACGAGGCGCGCGAGGGCCGTCTTCGTCTCGAGAAGCCGACCCGAGACCTCGAGCGTGTCGTAGACCGAGGCCTGTCCCTGCCGGAGGAGCCGCCGCGCCAGCTGCAGGTGGCTGTCGATGCGCCGGACGCTCGAGGCGAGCGCCTCCTGCTCGTGGAGATTTCCCTCGAGGGTCCGGTAGAGGCGGTGGACTCCGTGCAGGACGGCATCGCGCAGGAGAGCGGTCTCGCCGAGCGCCTGCATGCGGCGCTCCCCGGCCGCGCGGATCTCGTTTCTCGTCCGGAATCCCGTGAAGACCGGCATGGAGACGGCCGCGGCGAAGTCGTAGGTGTCGCGGACGCCGATATCGATTCCACCCGGCCTCCCCGTCAGCCGGCCGAGATCCAGGCGGGCGAGCTCGGAGACCCGTGAGACCCCCGAGGAGACATGGAGCACGGGCCAGGCGGCGGCCCGCGCCGCGTCGATTTCGGCCGAGGCGGCCGCGACGCGCTCCTCCATGAGCATGAGCGAGAGGTTGCGCCGGGACGCCAGTTCCAGGCACCGTTCGAGCGACAGCGTCTCGGCGGCCGCGAGGACGGGAAACAGCGCGATCGCCGCGATCGACAACGCGCGGACCGGGCTACGCATCGCCCGCCTCCTTCCCGGCGCGGATGCCGCGCCACGCGAGTTCGAAGACCTCGTCTTTCCGCGTTTCGGCGAAGGCCGCATCTCCCGGATCGACGCCGGGGAAGACGGCCGAGAGTATCGGGGCGGCGAGATAGACGTACAGGCACATCCCCAGCACGCTGAAGAGGAGATGATCCGGGTCGACGGGCCTGATCCGTCTCCGGGCGACCTCCCTCGCCACGAGTCCGCGAAAGCGGTTGTAGACCGATTCGCCGGAACCCTCCATGATGACGCCCCGGATCACCTCCCGGGCCACCGGTCCGCCGCGCCCCAGCTCCCACGTGATGAAGCGAACGACCTGCGGATTGCCGGCGAGGCGGTCGATGATGGTGCCGATCATCCCCCGCAGGAACGCCTCGATATCGTCCGTTTCGGGGATCGAGCCGACGACGCCGCGGAGGAAGGCGGCGATCTCCCGCTCGAGGACGGTGCGGTAGAGCCGCTCCTTCGACCGGAAGTAGTAGTGGAGAAGGGCCTTGTTGATGCCGGCGGCGTCGGCGATCTCCTGCATGCGGGCGCCGGCCTGCCCGGCGCGAAGAAACACGCCGGTGGCCGCCTCGAGGATCCGCTCCTCGGTCGTTCGCCCCCGCCCCGTCGAGTCCGGCATGCGCGCCCCCCGGATTAACCAGATAATTTAACCATCAAGTCAAATTATATACGTCGCTCCCGCCGCCGTCAAGGCCTCTCGCCCAGATATCCGCTATCGATGCTGTCTACAGCGGGATACGCAAAGAGAAACCTCCCCGGCGACGTGCCGCCGGGGAGGCGAGAAATGTCAACGATCCTTTACACCAGGTCGGCGGCGTCCCGTTCCCGACGCCCACGGGGAGCGCGCGCCCTCGTTCCTCACCTCTCCCCCGCCTGCGTGGCCACCACGAGCCGTTCGAGCCCCGCGCGCTTCGCGATGTCCATCACCTGCACCACCGTTCCGTGGCGCGCGTCGCGGTCGGCCTTCAGCACGAGCGTCCGATCGTCCGCCGAGGCGACCGCCTCGCGCATCGCCGCCTCGAGGCTGTCGACCGGCACGGCCCGGTCGCCGAAGAGGATCTCGCCGCCGGGACCGATGAAGACGGTGAGCTTCCCGGCGCGCGCCGCCTCGGCCGCCTCGGCCGCCGGCAGGTCGAGCTTCATCCCCGGCTGCTCGAGGAAGGTCGAGGAGACCATGAAGAAGATGAGGAGCAGGAAGAGCACGTCGATCAGCGAGGTGATGTTGATCGCCGCCCGCCGCTTCTGCTTGAGATCAAACCGCATCCTGCATCTCCCCGTTCCCGCCCGCCACGGCCCGCATGCGGTGCATCAGCGAGGTCGTGTGCTTCTCGATGTCGAGGACGAGGCCCTCGGCCCGCGAGGTGAAGTAGTTGTATGCCACGAGCGCCGGGATGCCGACCGCCAGACCGGTGACCGTCGTGATCAGCGCCTCGGAGATCCCGCCCGAGAGGATGTTGGCCTGCCCGATCCCCACGCGCGATATGACGTTGAAGACCTTCACCATGCCGATCACCGTGCCCATCAGACCGAGAAGCGGTCCGACCGAGGCGATCGTCTCGAGCACGACGAGCCCTCGCTCGAGGCTCCGCACCTCCTGCCGTCCCTGGTCGAGAACGACCTCCCGCTGCTCGTCCCGCGGCAGGCCGCGGTTGCGCAGCGCGGCGAGGACGACGCCGGCGAAGGCGCCGGGGTTGGCCTCGCAGATGCGCTCGGCGACGCGGAGGTCGTCGGCGTCCTCGATCCGCCCGATCGCCGAGACGATCTCGGGCACGATCACCTTCCGCCGCCGCAGGGCGGCGAGCCGCTCGATGAAGACGGCGAGCCCCAGCACCGAGGCGGCGAGCAGGGGTATCATGACGATGCCCCCCTTCTGCAGTTCCGCGAAGATCTCTGTCATGTCCGTGTCTCCCTCCTGTCGTCAACGCCGAACGAGGTAACTGAACGTCCACATCAACTCGAGATAGTCCTCGGGGAAATCGGCGGGCAGCGGGCGGAAGGGCGAGGACAGCTCAACCGCCGTCACGCTCGTCTCCATCAGCGAGCGATGGCCGTTGAAACCGATCACCTCGATGTCCGCCACCGAGCCGTCGGGCATCACCCTGAACCGGATCACCGTGTCTCCGCTGATCAGGCCGAGGTAGGTGAAGGCCCCCGGCGGATGCACGTTCTCCCGGAGCCTGCGCTTCATGTCGAGGATGTACGAGGCGTAGTCCCATGCGTAGGTGTTGAGCGAGATGCCGCCCATCTCCCCGGCGCCGAGGACCCGCTGGTCGTAGCTCGCGTCGTCGATGTACTGCCCGTGCGCGGCGAGGAACTCGCGATGCGCCTGCACGAGATAATCCCTGTCGGAGGCAGGTCCGTGGTCCCTCCTCTCCGCGGGGATGTGTTCCGCCGCCGGGTCGATCCCCTCCTCCGGCGCGGGATCGGTCCGGGCGCCGGGCTCGGCGGGCCGCCTCGCCTGTCCGTCCTCGGCCGGGGGGCTCTCCGCGTTTGCCCCGCCCGCGAAGACCCGGTGCTCGGTCAGCCCCTCGCTGTAGGGGACGCCGTCGTCTTCGTTCGACGGTCGCTCGTCCCGGGCGACGGCGTTCTTGTCTGAGAGGAGATGCGCCTCGTCGGGACGCCGCCGGATGGCGTCCTCGGGCGTTTCCACCAGTTCGAAGACGAGCGGCGGCTGATCGGGCGTCCCGATCTCCACGGCCGGGGGCTCGATCAGCCTGCTCATCGGCCGCCAGGCGGCGAATACGAGCAGGTGGATCAGTATGGAGATGGCGAGCGCCAGGCGTTGCGGTCGATTTCCGAACAGTGTCGCTTCCTTTGCATGCCGACGGGTTGTCGATTATACACGCCCACGGGTGCGACGTCGCATTTTTTTCGGGGAGGTTACGGACGGCCGCCGGGGCGGCTCCCGGCCGGTGAGGAACGCGTCTATTTCAGCAGGATGACCTTCTGCGTCTCCGTGGATCCCGATCCCGCCCGCATCCGCACGAAATAGACGCCGGAGGCGGCAGCGGCGCCGGCCGCGTCGCACCCGTTCCAGACCACGAAGGACTCCCCCGCCCCGTAGCGGCGATCGGTCAGGACGGCCACGCGGCGGCCCCGGACGTCGAGAACGTCGATCCGCACGCGGCCCGGCGCCTCGAGGAAGAACCCGATCGTCGTCGCGGGATTGAAGGGGTTCGGGTAGTTCGGCAGGAACCGCGCGCCGCGCAGCGGCGGCGCCTGCGGCTCCACGGCGGTCGGGGTCCAGTACCGGGGCACGCGCCCGCAGTTGTTGCCGAATTCGTACTCCCACACGATCGTCCCGTCGACGGTCACCTCGAAGGTCCAGCCGAGGATGACCGCCGAGACGAGCGTGTTGCCGTTCGGGAGCCTGAATGCGCCGCCCTGGGTCGCGCCGGCGTAGAACACCCCCGGCCCGCCGTACGTCCACACCGGGGCCGCCGGACCGTACGCGCTGTCGGGCTCGACGCCGACGGCGCATACGTCCGCGACTACACCTGGGGCGGCCCGGGCGAGGACGCCCCGTGGGGCGTCGCCCTCGACGCGGCGGGGAACGTCTACGTGGCCGGCTACTTCTCGCGCGACGTCGACTTCGGCGGCGGTGCCCGCTCGTCCGCCGGATCGTGGGACATCGCCGTCGTGAAGCTCGACACGGCGTTCGGTTATCTCTGGGACGCCGTCCGGGGCGGCGAGGGCGCCGACTTCGCCTACGACATCGCCCTCCTCGGAGACGACCACGTCTTCGTCGCCGGCAACTTCGAGGAGACGGTCGACTTCGGCGGCGGGCAACGCACCTCGGCGGGGGACGCCGACATCGTCCTCCTCGAGCTCGGCGGAGACGGCGCATGGCTCTGGGACGGCGCCTGGGGCGGCGCGGGCCGCGAGCGGGTGCAGGGCATCGTCCTCGATCCGCGCGAGGGGCTCTACCTCGCGGGACTCTTCAGCGAAACGGTTGACTTCGGCGGCGGCGACCGCGTCTCGGCCGGTCTCACCGACGGCTTCGTCGCCCGCTACGACGTCGACGTGCCGGCGACGGTCGACATCGCGCCCGAAACCCTCAACCTCAAGAGCAAGGGCCGCTGGATCACCTGCCACATCGAGCTGATGGAAGGATTCGATCCGTCGACGATCGACGTGTCGACGGTGATGCTCGGGGGGACCGTCCCGGCCGCGGCCAAACCGACATCGGTCGGCGACTGCGACGACGACGGCATCCCCGACCGCATGGTCAAATTCGACCGGCAGGCCGTGATCGGGCTTCTCCAGGGCATGGGCGGCGACGTGCCGCTGGCCGTGACGGGCTCGGTCGGCGAGAAGACCTTCGAGGGAACGGGCTCTGTCCTCGTGATCTGCCCGCCCGTTTTGAAGCCGGAGGAGAACGAGCCGGCGGCCCCCGCGCGGACGGCCTCGCTCGCCGCCTGGCCGAACCCCTTCAACCCGACCGTGCGGATCGCCTGGAGCGTCCCCCGGCAGGGCCGGGTCGTCGTGCAGGTCTGGGACGTCAACGGGCGCCTCGTCCGGACGATCGAGAACGCCGTGCGCCCGGCGGGCGACTACAGCGCCGAGTGGAGCGGCCGGAACGATATCGGCCGGCCGGTGAGCTCGGGTGTCTACTTCTGCCGCGTCTCGATCGGCGGCGAGACCCTCTCCAGGAAACTCATGCTGCTGCGGTGAGAACGCGCGGCGCGGAGATCATCGCATGCGAAAAGACCCGGTCGCCCCTGCGGGGCGGCCGGGTCTCTCTCTATCGCTTCCGCCGACGACGATCCTGTTCCGCTCTCACTCCGTCTTGATCGAGAGCGAGACGTTGTCGAGCTCGTACGAGGAGTCGTCGCAGTTATATTCCGCCCAGAACCCGATCGTGTGCGTGAACGCGGTGGCCGTGAACTCGGCCGTGAAGGGCGACCAGTCCAGACCGTTGGGACCGCGCGCGAACGATCCGACGACGACGCTGTCCGCGGTCACGACGAAGCTCTCGGCGAACTGGTTCCCGATCCAGTTCACGTACGGCCGGTACTCGCCGGTGATCTCGTACGTCAGACCTGGAACGAACCCGGAGACCTCCTGCTCGATCCCCGGATCGACCTCGCAGGTGCCGTACTCGTTGAGCCGCATGCATCCGGGCGGATTCCCGGCTTCATCCGTCCAGCCGCTCCACTCGTCGAAATTGTGGAGTGTCCAGCCGCTCGCATCGTCCGTGAAGCCGGGGTTGACGAATCCGGCCGTCACGTTGATCGCGACGATCACGGTGACCGTGTCGCTGCTCGCCGTGTTGCCGGCGTCGTCCTCGGCCGTCGCCCACAGGTGGTGCTGGCCGTTGTCCGACTCGGCATACGCGACATCGAGCTCGAACGGGGCCGTATCGTCGCTGCCGATCATGGAGGCGCCGTCATGGAACTCGACGAGCACGACCCCCTCGTCGTCGGAAGCATCGGCCGTGTAGAGGACATTTCCATCGGATAGAACAAGATTCGCAGAGGCCGAGAGTGCGATCGTCGGATCCGTCGTGTCGACCGTCGGCTCCGATCCCGTATCCGAATCGCTGCACGCCGACATCATCATGGCGCCCAGAAGCAATCCTGTTGCAAGAAGCTTCACAACCGATGCATTTCCCGATGAATAGACCACTCCACGCTCCTTTCCACGGCGTTCCGGCTGCCGAAAGCCCGCCAACCAATACCTGACAATACTACTCGGATTATATTCGATCGAGCGCCCACATAGTAAACAAAACTTTACTCCTGCGGGAGAAAAGCCCTGTCATCGATTCATTGCGGGAAATCTGATACCGGCGCCGATGCCGCCTCGCCCCTGTGCCCGGAGCAATCGCGTTCATGGCGGCAGGCAAAAAGCGTGGTGGGCGGAAGAGGACTTGAACCTCCGACTTCCTGCTTGTAAGGCAGGCGCTCTGACCAGCTGAGCTATCCGCCCATCCCTAGACGAGTGCGACGGGAACGAGGATGCAGTAGCCGAGGACGAGAAGCAGGGGCGCGGCCGAGAGGGAGCCCTGGTCGAGGAGCACGTAGCCCAGGACGATCGCGAGCAGCGCCGCGCCGAGTATCCACTTCCTGAAACGTCGTATCGTGTTCATCGTCTTTCTCTTCCTCCGGTTGCGGGGCACCCGTAATAATAGCAGCGGCGCCGCCGGTGTCAAGCGGTACGTGCGCGTCGGCCGCGCCGGAGCGATCCCGGCGGGCTACGCGTCGTCGCCGAGGGCGTCGAGCAGGCCGTCGAGCCGCCTCTTCTCCTCCTCGTACACCGCGTGCGCCCGTTCGAGCCGTTCGAAGCTCTCTTCGACGGCGCTCCGGCAGGCGTGCGTCCGCTTCGAGAGTCCGGCGATCCGCTCCCCGTCCCCCGTCTCGACGGCGGCGGCCATCGCCTCGTGGAGCGTCTCGAGCTCGGCCTCGGCCTCGACGATCGCCGTCTCGAGTTGTTCGATCTCCTTCTCGAGGGGCCGGAGCGACCGGGACCGCTCCCTGACGAACTCGGAGCGCCGGCGGCGCATCTCCTTGCGATCGACGCGACGCGCGAGCCGCTTCTCCTCCGCCTCGTCCGGCTCCGCGCCCGCCGCCTCCTCCCAGCCGACCGCGTCGAGGAAGCGCGAGTAGCTCCCCTCGTAGAGCCGCGCGCCGCCCCGCCGGAAGACGACGAGCCGCTCGGCGAGGCCGTCGAGGAGCATCTCGTTGTGCGTGACCATCACGATCGCGCCCTCGAAGGCATTCAGCGCCTCGAGGAGCGCGTCGCAGGATTCCATGTCGAGATGGTTCGTCGGCTCGTCGAGGAGGAGCACGTTCACCGGCGTGGCGATGATGCGGCCGAGCATCACCCGGCTCTTCTCGCCCCCGGAGAGGACGCGGATCTTCTTGAGTGCGGCGTCGCCCTCGAACATCATCATCCCGGCGATGTTCCGGGCCCGCTGGCCGTCGACGGCCGGATCGGCGGCGAGGATCTCCTCGACGACCGTCCGCTCCGGCGAGAGCTCGGAGACGTTCGTCTGCTCGTACCAGGCGGTCGCGACCGTCGGGTTGTACGAGATCTCCCCGCCGTCCGGGGCGAGCCGGCCGGCGAGGATCTTGAGGAGCGTCGTCTTCCCCTTCCCGTTCGGGCCGACGACGCAGAGCCGGTCCCAGGGCCCGACCGAGAAGGAGAGGTCGTCGAAGAGGGGCGAGCCGGCGTCGTAGCCGAAGGAGAGCCCCGTGACGTTCAGCACCGGCTTGCCGTTGAAGGGCCGCGAGGAGAAGGAGAAGTCGAGATCCTTCGCCTGCTCGAGCCGCTCGAGCTTCTCCTGCTTCTCGAGCGACTTGATCCGCGACTGGACCATCCCGGCGAGCCGCGCCTTGGCCCGGAACCGCCGGATGAACAGCTCGGCCTTCCTGCGCTTCTTCTCGTCGTTGAGCCGGGTCTTCTCGTAGACCTCCTCCTCCTGCGCGAGCTGGTCGTAGAGCTTGCCCGTGTCGCCGCGGATCTTCCGCAGGGTCTTGCGGTAGATCGCCATCGTGTGGGTCGCCACGTGGTCCATGAAGGCGCGGTCGTGCGTGACGAGGATGAGCTCGCCGCGCCACTCGCGGAGGTGACTGGTGAGCCAGCGGATCGAGGTGATGTCGAGGTAGTTGTTCGGCTCGTCGAGAAGGAGCAGGTCGTACTCGCGGACGAGGGCCTTCGCCAGGTTCAGCCGCACCTGGAAACCGCCGGAGAGCTCGCCGGGCGGGCGGCGCATGTCCGCGGCCGTGAAACCCAGGCCGGCGAGGACCTTCTCCACCTTCCACACCTGGTCGCGCTCGGCGGCGGCGAGCCCCGCGCATCCCTCCTCGAGGACGGTCGCCGCCGCGAAGGAGGGACTCTGGTCCACGCAGCCGATCGCGTAGTTCTTCGGAACGACGATCTGGCCGGCATCCGGCTCCTCCTCGCCCGTGATCAAACGGAAGAGGGTCGATTTCCCCGACCCGTTCCTGCCCACCAGGCCGAGCCGCTCCCCGGCGGTCAGCTTGAAGCTCGCCTGCCTGAACAGCTCCTGGGAACCGTAGCTCTTCGAGATGCCGTCGACCGTGATCATGCCGCTCCTTCAGCGCCCGCAAACGGCGCCACCGTGCCGCGAGGGGGGATATCCGTGTATTGTAACGCCTGCGGGGCCCGTTCACAAGCGCCGCGGCGGCACCATGCGGTATTGACTGACGGGTTGTCGGGGCATAGAATCCGCCGGGGCAACGAATGACACCGACACCGCGCGGCATCATCGGACCGTCACCTTAACCGGACAGACAGGAGGGCCCTTCCATGAGGAACACGCGACCGGCACGGCGAGCGACCGGACCCGCACCGATGCGCCGAACCGCGGCACCGACGAGGCTCCTGCCGTTCCTCGTCATCTCCGTCCTGCTCGCCGCCGCGGCCGGCTGCGACGAAGACGCGCTTCTGCCCCCGGACGGCGCCCCGCGGGTGCTGGCGACCTCGCCGGCCGAAGGAGACACGCTCGTGCCGGTGGACGCCGCCGTGACGGTTTTCTTCGACCGGTTCATGGACCGGTCGACCATCTCCTCCGGCTCCTTTACGCTCGACGGCCCGACCGGGCCGGTGGACGCGACGGTGGCCACCGGCGAACGGTCGGCGACCCTCTCGCCGCGCTCGCGTCTCGCCGGCCACTCCCTCTACACCGCGCGGCTCGACCCGGGGATCGCCGACGCCCAGGGAGCGGTCCTCGGCGTTCCGTACGCGTGGTCCTTCACCACCGGCGTGGCGAACCTCAGACTCGCTCCGGACGCCGAGTTCACCGTACGCGACCTGGGGCCGGACGGCGCGCCGGACGAGATCGCCTTCGGCGGCCCCCCGGGGCGGCATCTCTTCGCCGGCGCCGCCGACGGGTACACCGATCGCGCCGTTATCGAGTTCCCGCTAGACGCGATCGCGACCGGCGCGGTTCTCGAGGCGATCCTCTTCTTCAACATCACCAGCGTTTCCACCCCGGGCGGTGCGACATCCGTCGAGTTCTGGGGCTTCGCCGGCGACGGCGACGCCGGAACCGGCGACTGGGACGCCGGCTTTCTCATCCAGGCGATCGCCGACGCGGATCTCCAGGCGGGCACGACCTACGCATGTTTGATGACCGAGGCGATCAACGCCGCCATCGCCGTCGGCGCGATGCACGTCGGATTCCGGCTCGTCGTCTCGGGCGGGGCCTACGCCGAGATCGCGTCGACGACAGACATCACATCCCTTCCGGGGCCGACCCTCATCGCCGTGTATTGACCTCGGCGCGGCCCCGCCGCCATGCCCGGGACGCCACAGGCGCTGCGGGCGACGGCGAAAAAACTCGCGGCTCCCCCGCAACTTCTGGCGCGGCGGGACGTAATACTGTTATATTTTTAACACCACGTGCGGGAGACCCCGTCCGTCACGCATTGCCCGGGAGCGAATCGATGAAACACGGCACCGTCCTCGTCACCATCGTATCCGTCCTCCTGTCCGCATCGGCAGGCGGCGCCCGCGCCGACGAGGCCCGCGGCGAGTGGAAGCCCGTCTACCATCCCCGTCTCGAGATCCGCCGGGCCGCCGGCGCCATCGCCGTCGACGGCGTTCTCGGCGACGCCGGCTGGCGGGGAGCGGCCCGCGCGGACGGCTTCGCCGAGCACAACCCCGGCGACCAGACCCGGCCGGCCGTCGACACGGAGGTCTGGATCGCCTACGACGACGAGAACCTCTACGTCGCCTGGCTGTGCCACGACGATCCCGAGGCGGTGCGCGGCTACTTCTGCGAACGCGACGACATCTTCTCGGGCGACTACGTGATCCTCTGCATCGACACCTACGGCGAGGCGACCCACGCCTACGAGATCGCCACGAACCCGTACGGGATACCGGGCGATCTCCTCTTCTCCTCGGCGAGCGGCGAGGACATCACCTACGACATGATCTTCGAATCGGCC
This sequence comes from Candidatus Krumholzibacteriota bacterium, assembly GCA_016931295.1. Taxonomy (NCBI): domain Bacteria; phylum Candidatus Krumholzibacteriota; species Candidatus Krumholzibacteriota bacterium. The sequence goes on along the minus strand of JAFGEZ010000020.1, from coordinate 32,013 downwards.
GCCCGCGTCACCGCCGACGGCTGGGGGGCCGAGATGGCCATCCCCTTCGAGAGCCTCCGCTTTCCGCGGCGGCAGGAGCAGACCTGGCGCGTCGACTTCTGGCGCAACCGCCCCCGCGAGTGCCGTTACCAGTACTCATGGGCCGCCTACGACCGCGACATGGACTGCTGGCCCTGCAACTGGGGCACGATGACCGGCATCCGGGGCGTCGAGCAGGGGGGCGGCATCGATCTGCTTCCCGCGGTCATCGCCTACCAGAGCGGCTCGCTCGGCGAGGACGGGGAGTTCCGCAACGACGACGTCGACGGCGACCTCTCCCTGGGGATCTCCTACGACGTCTCCTCCGAGCTCATCGCCGAGGCGACGATCAATCCCGATTTCAGCCAGGTCGAGTCCGACGCCGACCAGATCGACGTCAACTCCACCTTCGCCCTCTTCTACCCGGAGAAACGCCCCTTCTTCCAGGAGGGGGGCGACCTCTTCGACACGTACCTCAGCGCGGTCTACACGCGCTCGATCAACGATCCGTCGGTGGCGGGCAAGCTGACCTGGCGGGGCGGTTCGAGCAGCCTCGCGCTTCTCTCCGCATACGACGAGCACTCGGTGATCATCCTCCCCTTCGAGGAGGAGAGCCGCTTTCTCGAGAACGGCAAGAGCGTCTCGAACATCCTGCGCTACCGGCGGGACCTCGGCGAGCAGGCGCACGTGGGCCTCGTCGCCACCGATCGCCGATTCGACGGCGGCGGCTCGGGCTCGCTCGTCGGACTCGACGCCCAGCTGCGGCTTTCCCCGAGCGACAAGATCGAGATGCAGGCGCTCGTCTCGCACACCGGGGAGGTCGACAACCTCGCCCTCGCCGACAGCGCCTTCAACACGACTTTCTTCGACGGCGGCGAGCACACCGCCGGCCTCGACGGCGAGACATTCACCGGGCACGCCCTGAACGTGGAGATCGAACGGAACGCCGGCGATTACTGGGCGGGGATCGACTACACCGAGCTGAGCCCCACCTTCCGCGCCGACAACGGTTTCGAGCCCTCGAATAACTATCGCAAGATCGATACGAACCTCGGCGGCATCCTCCGGTTCGCCGAGACCAGCATCATCGAGAACGTCAACGGCAACGTCAATGCGGTGCGCAAGTGGAACTTCGACGGGGTGAAGAAGGACGAGTGGATCATGGCGAGCGGGGAGATCTATTTCCGCGCCGCGCAGACGGGGATGCACTCGTACTACATGCGCAGCAACGAGCTCTTCCGCGGGATACCGTTCGACGACATCTGGCAGGCGCACACCTGCTTCTCCACCAAGCCGAGCGGCCGCCTGCACTTCGGCGCGAACATCAACTACGGCCACCGCATCGCCCGCCGCGAGCTCGTGATGGGCAAGGAGACTTCCTACGGCGGCTGGGCCGACATCCGCCCGATCGACCGGATGCTGGTCTCCCTCTCCTACAGCCGCCTCTTCTCCGACGACCTCGACTCGGGCGAGCGGCTCTTCTCCCAGTCGGTCTTCCGTTCGACCGTGTCGCTGCAGTTCTCGCGCGAGTTCTCGGTGCGCCTCGTCACGCAGTACAACGACCGCGGGGAGACGTGGGACGTCGACCCGCTTCTCACCTACCGGATCAACTCCCTGACGGTCTTCTACGTCGGCTCGACCCACACCTACCGCGACCTCGCGCTCGACCTGGACGGGCGCGAGGGGTGGACGCTCGCCGACCGGCAGTTCTTCCTCAAACTGCAGTACCTGTTCCGGATCTGATCCGTGTCCGGTCAGGGGACGCCCCCCCGGGCCGCGCCCGCAGAGGCCGGCTTGACCCCGCGCCCGATACGCGTTACACTCGCCGCCTGTCCGCGTGCACACGTCCGCGGGCCGGTCGGAACCGACCTGCCCGCGCCCCAGACGGGAGGTTGCCCCGTGCGATCGCATCGCCACCACTTCGAAGCCTTCCGGGCGCTCGTCCCGGCCCTTCTCCTTCTGTTCGCCGCGCCGGCGCCCCTCAGCGCCGACGACGCCTGCGCGCCGCCGGGAGAGCAACCGCCCCCCGACGTCTTCTCGCGCCTCGCGGCGGCCGGCGGGGCCGCCGACCACGAGGGCGCCGACTGGATCGTCGTCCTCGACGAGGCGATCAACCGGATGAAACCCTCCGGCGTCACCTACGTCGACCGGTACGTCATCTACAAGATCCTGACCCCCGCCGGGTGCCGCGACCGATCGGTGCTCGACTGGGGCTACGACCCGCAGAGCAGCCACGTGGAGGTGCGCGAGGTGAACGTCGTGCGCGGCGGCGAGCGGATTCCCGTCGACGTCGCCGCGGTTCGCGACCTGCCCGCCCCCCAGCGCGCCATCTACTGGAAGGACCGCATCAAGACCCTCCAGCTCCCGCGGCTTTGCCCCGGCGACGGGATCGAGGTGCGGCTCTTCCGCAAGGGATTCACCTACGCGCTGCTCGGGGGAGCGGCCGCGGGAGCGACGCCGGCCGACACCGCCGCCGCCGACTCGACGGCCGCGCCGGATGACGATCGCTATATCCCGCCGATGCCCGGCGAGTACTTCGACATCGTCCTCTTCGCCGGAGAGGCGCCGATTCTCGAGAAGCGCTCCGTGTTGAACCTCCCCGGGGACAAGCGGCTCCACGCCGAGGTCTACAACGGCCCCCTCTACTCGAGCGCCACCTACGACGGGGAGCGTACCGAGTACGCCTGGTGGGGATTCGACCTCGCCCCCGCCGCGCACGAGGAGGCGCAGCCGGCGGCGAGCGACTTCGCGACGAAGGTCGTGATGGCCACCGCGGAGAGCTGGGAGGCGAAGAGCCGGTGGTTCTTCGACGTCAACCGGAACCAGTTCGAACCGAACGAGGCGATCCGGGCGAAGGTGCGCGAGATACTCGCCGGGGCGGGGCTCGAGAACGCGTCCGAGGACACCCGGGCGAAGGTCCTCCTCCACTGGGTCGCCCAGAACATCCGCTACAGCGGCCAGACGATGGGCGAGGGGGAAGGGTTCACCCTCCATCCCGGCTCGATGATCTTCGAACAGCGCTCGGGTGTCTGCAAGGACATCGCGGGGATGCTGATCACGATGATGCGCGCCGCGGGCATGGATTCCTACGCCGCCATGACGATGGCGGGAAGCAGGATCGACGCCGTGCCCGCCGACCAGTTCAACCACTGCGTCTGCGCCCTGCGCAAGCCCGACGGCTCATTCGTGATGTACGATCCCACGTGGGTCCCCTACAACAACGAGATCTGGTCGCTCCTCGAGGCCGAGCAGCACTACCTCGTCGGCACGCCGGAGGGCGAGACCCTCTCGCGCATCCGATACAGCCCGCCTGAAGATTCTCCCCTCCGCGTCGTCCACCTCGCGAAGCTCGAGCAGGACGGCACCCTCGAGGGCAGCTTCCGGCTCGACGGGTCGGGGGCCATCGACGGCCGCCTGCGACGCATGGTGACGGGGAGCGAGCGGGCGAACCTCGACGGCGCCGCCGCGGCCCTCCTCGCCTCCATCGGGAATCGCGTCGAGGCGGTCCGCGTCCGCCACCGCGAGGCGGACGACTTCAGCGGCGACATGTGGATCGAGATCGATTACCGGATCCCGCGATTCGCCCTGCCGGTCGACGGGGGCCTCGAATTCGAGAGCCCACTCATGAACCTGGTCACGGGGAACGGGAACCTCTTCCGCGCCTCCGCGGTGCGGCGGCCGGAAAAGCGCGAGACGGACGTCTTCCTCTACTACACGCAGCGTCTCGACGGTTCCGAGCGGATCCGCCTGCCGCGGAACTGGAAGGCGGTAGACACGCCCGCCCCCGACACGGTGGACGAGACCTACGCCTCCTTCACCGGCGGCAGCCGCATGGACGGCCGCGATCTGGTCATCGAGAGCCGGGCCGAGATCAGGCGGCGGCAGATACCGCCGGACGGCTATCCCGGGTTCAAGCGCGCCGTCGACGAGGCGGCCGCGTGGAGCGAGACGACATTCCGCGTGCAGAAGGGAGGCGCCCGATGACACGGATCACGACCATCACCGCAACCGTCGCGTTCGGCCTGCTCCTGGCCCTCTTTGCGTCGGCCCTCGGCGCCGCCGTCATGGGCGTTTCGCGAGGCCATGACCTCGACGCCCTTCTCGCGCGGGCAGGCGAGACCGTCGACCTCGGAGCGCACGACGCCGTCGTGCTTCTCGAGAGCCGCACGGTCGACCTCTCGGAGCCGGGCACGCGACGCACGACGGTGCACCGCGTCGTCCGGATCGCGACGAGCCTCGCGATCCGCCGGCACGCGGACCTGCGCATCCCCCGGGACGGCGACACGTCGACCCTGAACGTCCTCCTGCTGCGGACGTGGCGGGACGGGCGGTGGTGGCCGAGCGAGAGCGGGATCAGCGAAACCGCCGTCGTCGAGACGCTGCCCCGCGCGGCGGCGACGGCCGACGACTACACGGGGATGCGAGAGACGATGCTCCTGCACGACGGGGTGGAGCTCCCCTGCGTGATCGAAACGGCGTGGGAGATCGCCGAGCGGATCGATCCCGGCGCGGGCAGCGACGGACGGTTCATCTTCCGGCAATCCGACCCGGCCGTCGTCGCCGAGCTCGAGCTCGTCTTGCCGGCGGGCGCCGAGCCGCAATTCGCGGGGGCGAACGGCGCGCCGTCGCCGTCACGCGACACCGGCGAAAACGGCGAAACGATCCTGCGGTGGGAGATGACCGCTCTCGCGCCGCTCGGAGCGCACCCCGCGGGAGATCCCGCGCGCTGGGTTCCCGCCGTCTCCTGGTCGACGTGGCGCGACTGGCCGGCCCTCGGCCTGGCGATCTCGACGGCCGTCGACGCCGCGGCCGCCGACCTCGGTTTCGCGCTCGCCGACACCGTCACCGCACTCACGCGGCACGAACCGTCGGACGCGGCCCGCGCCCGGCGCGTCGCCGCCTTCATCGACGAGACGGTGCGACCGGTCCTTTCCGACGCGTCCTGCTGGCGCGCCGCACCGCGACCGGCCCGCAGAACCTGGGAGACGGCCTACGGACACGCCCTCGACCGCCTCGTCCTCGCCGCGGGGCTCTTCCGGGCCGCCGGCCTCGTGGCCGACCCGCTGCTGGTCGGAACCTCCCCCGGCCCGATCGACGAGACCGTCCCCGGCCTCTTCCCCTTCGGTCGGCTCCTGCTCCACGTCTCGGGAAGCGGCTTCTCCTTCACGGCCCTCTACGATCCCGTCGACGGGAGCCTCGCCACCGGTGCCGACCTCTTCGCCTCGCGAGTTGCCTGGGAGCCCGGGAATGACGATTCGCCTCGCGCCCCGGAGGGCTCGATGGCTCCGGCCGGCCTCGAGATCGACCTGTTTCTCGAGCCCGCCGATGACGGCGGCTGGACGGGGCGGGGATACCTGCGAGCTGACGGCCTCTTCTCGCCCTACGACGAGATGACCGGCGCCCCCGGCGCCGCGGAGAAACACCTCGGAACCCTCGCCGGCGCGCTCATCGCCGGCGCCGAGGCCGCCGGATTCGACCCGGACCGCTTCACGCCCGAGCGCGTGGCGACCTCGTTCCCGCTGTCGGTTTCCGCGCCGGAGCCGGACGACCGCGGGCGGACGCGCCTCGTCGCCGGCGATCCCCCCGGCGGCATGCTGGCGCTGCTGCATGGCGACGTTCGTCTCTACGAGACGAGCCGCATCGCCCCCGTCATCCTTCCCTGCCCGCTCGTGCAGCGGGTACGGTTGGATCTTCCCGACGACGGCCGGATCGTCACCCTTCCCGAGCCGCGGGAGGTGGCGAACGCGGCGGGACGGTTCACCCTGACCGTGCGGCGCGACGGCGATCGCGTCACGATCGAGCGAAAGATCTCAATCGGGACTCCGGCGATCGCCGCTGCTGACTGGCCCCTCCTGCGAGCACTTCTGCTCGAGGAGGCCGACGCGGCGAACCGGACCGTGATCCTGGGCGGCGCCTGAGAGGCCGCCCGGCATCGGCTTCGCGCATATCCTGTTGCCCGGCGGGTGCCGCTTCGTGTATACTGCCCGCGACGGCTGAAATTCCGGACACATCGGCAACTCGTTCACGGGAAGGTCCATCATGAGATCAACTCTCCGCATGGTGACGGCTATCCTGTTCTGCCTCCTCCTCGCGGCCTGTTCGACCAGCGCCCCGCCGACCCGGGAGGAAGACGGGCCGGCGCCCGATCCGATCGATCTCGTCTATCCGCCCGACGGCGCCACCGGGCAGAGCCTCGAACCCTTCTTCTACTGGACGTGCGACGACGAGCCGTCCGGCGACGACTGGGACTACGTCCTGTACATCGCCAACGCGGATACCATGCGGTGGGTCGGTGTGCAAGGAACGGTCACCTCTCCCCGTCAATACGACGGGATCCTCGGCTACGCGCTCGAGGAGCTCACGGAATACGCGTGGCGGGTGACGATCCGGAGCCACGACGACGACCTCCTCGCGGAAAGCCCCGTCTGGACATTCACGACCGGCGAGGGAACGAATAACCCGCCCCTGCGCCCCTTCGATCCCGACCCGGAGACGGATGCGACGGGCATCGGCGAGGAATGCCAGCTGACCTGGTCGTGCGAGGACCCCGACGGCGATCCCCTCGTGTTCGACGTCTGGCTCGGCCCCACGGGAAGCGAGGCGCTCGTCGGCGACGGCCAGGCCGCTTTTTCCCATGACGCATCGGGGCTCTCGGCCGCGACGGAGTACAGCTGGTGGGTCGTCGCGCACGACGACCGGGGCGGCGCGACGACGGGGCCGCAGTGGCGCTTCACGACGAGCGACGATCCCGGACCGTTCGAGGGCGTCTTCACCATCCTGACGCTCGGCCGCGTCATCCTCTACGACGGACAGGACGTCACGCGCGTCGACAACATCTCCGCGCGGTTCGACAGCGCCCTGGCGCCCTGCACGCCGGTCACGCCGCTCCGACCGGACGCCGTCTCGGCGGGCAGCTTCGATCTCGCCTGGCAGGAATCGCTGAATCTGTACATGTACTCCGACTACATCGCCGGGTTCTTCCTCAACCCGGGCACGGAGTACGTCTTCGACGTGACGGCGGGGGGCGGCGTGCCGGCCCTCGTCGAGCACGTCACCTTCCCCGTGTGCGAATGCTACATCACGAGTCCCGCTCCGGGCACCTTCCTCCCGCGGACCGGCTTCGATCTCGAGTGGCAGACGACCTGCGGCGGGACGGTCGACATCGTGATCGGGGATCTGAACGACGTGGATTCGACGGGAATCTACATCACCACGGAGAACGACGGGAGCTACACGATCACGAGCGAGGATCTCGCCCCCCTCTCGCCGTGGACGTACCAGCTGCAGATCATAATCGTGAAGCAGAACCGTCACCAGATCCTGGCGACGGGCTTCGACCCGCGGAGCTGGATCTGGGCGCGCGTGCTGAGCACGCAATACGTCTTCCTGAATCCGTGAGGAAAGACGGCACTGATCCGGGGACGGTCACGATCGGGCGGCGTCATTCGCCGTCGGGAAGGGTGCCGGCGGTCGTGTCGGGGGGAGATGTCTTCGTGACCGTGCGGCGGCGCCGGCGCAGATCGACGAGCGCGTCGCCCAGCCACTCGGCCGACGCGCGGACCTCGCCGCCCGGCGGGCGTACGAGGTAGGCCTTGCCGCTCATCATGCTCTTCGTCGCGGCGAGACGGATGAAATCCTCGGGAGTCGCGATCCTGTCACGGTAGTGCCTGTACTTCCGTTCCATGTGGCCCGCCGCCGCCTCGGCGTCGTGCTCGCGCCCGTTGCGGATGAAGACGCATCCGGATTCGCGGACGAAGCGGAGGAGCATCGAGACGGTATCGGCGAGGGCCGACGACGTGTCGGCCGGTCCGCCCCTGTTTCGGGCGACGGCGCCCGCCGGCGCGAGGATCGCGCACGCGAGGAAAAGCCCGACCGACGCCGCGACGATCCGTTCCGTGCGCGTCTCCATCATCCCTCCTCCCCGCCGTCGCCGATACCCTCGTTTAGGCTTCCCGATCTGAATCCGGCCAGGTCGACCGAGACGTAGATGAAACCGATCAGGCGCAGACCGGCGGCGAGACGGTCTCCCGTGTCGGGCTCGAGCAGCCGCGGGATTTCGTCCCGGGGCACCTCGATCCTCGCGACGGGCCCGTGATGGCGGACCCGGCAGACGGGAAAGCCCGCCTCCCGGAGGAGCGTCTCCGCCTCCTCCACCTGGCGCAGCTTGCCGGCCGTGATCTCCTCGCCGTAGGGAATGCGCGAGGCGAGGCAGGGCGATGCGGGACGATCCCAGTTCGGAAGCCCTCGCACACGGAGCAGTTCCCTGATCTCCGCCTTCGTCAGCCCCGCCGCCTGCAGCGGGCTTCCCACGCCGAGCTCGCGCACGGCCCGCGCGCCGGGACGGTAATCCCCCCGGTCGTCGGCGTTCGACGCCTCGAGGACGCAGTCGCATCCGCGCGCCGCCGCCGCCTCGACGATTTTCGTGAGGATCGCCTTCTTGCACCCGTAGCACCGGTCGGCAGGATTGGCCGTGAAGCCGGGATCGTCCATCAGCGAGCCCGCGTCGACCGTTACGTGCTCGGCCCCGACGAGACGCGCGATCCGCCGCGCCTCCTCGAGCTCCCCCGCCGGCACGAAGGGCGCCGAGGCCGTCACGGCGACGACGCCGTCCGCGCCGAGCGCGTCCCGCGACTCCGCCAAAAGGAGCGTCGAGTCGACGCCCCCCGAGAAGGCGACGGCCGCGCGGCCGCAGTCGCCGAGGATCCCGCGAAGCATCTCGATCTTACTGCGCGTTCCTGCTTTCAGGAGGAGCCCCTCCCGTGCCGGCCTCGGAGCCGTCGAAGAAGTCCTTCATCCATGGCTGCTCGCCGTCGCGGGCGCGTTCCTTGTTGATGAGGTGCTCCTGGAGCGAACGGCTGAAGAGATGCCGTCCGGAGCCGTCCGCGACGAAATAGAGATCCCGGCTGCCGACGAGGGGCGTCACGGCCGCCTCGAGGGCGGCGCGGCCCGGGCTGCAGATCGGCCCGGGGGGCAGGCCGGGAACGCGGTACGTGTTGTACGGGGAGGAGACGCGCAGATCCTTGTACCACAGCCGCCGCCGGACGCCCCCGAGCGCGTAGGCGACGGTCGGGTCCGCCTCGAGACGCATCCCGCCGACGAGACGGTTGTGGTAGACGGCCGATATCCGGGGCATCTCCGAATCGTACACCGCCTCGGCCTGGACGATCGATGCGAGCGTGACCGCCTCGTTGACGGTCAACCCGAGCGAGTCGGCCCGGGACTGGAGCCTCTCGTCGAATACCTCGTGGAAGCGGTCGACCATCCTGAGGATCGCCGTTCGCTCGTCGAGCGGCCACGAGAAGAGATAGGTGTCGGGGAAGAGGTATCCCTCGAGGGAGGGAGCGTCGATCCCCGCCTCGGCGAGAAGCGCCGAATCGGCCGCGAGCTCGAGGAACCGGGTGGAATCGATCTCGGTGGACGACGCCATGAGCGACGCGATCTCGCGCAGCAAAAGCCCCTCGGGAACGACGACGCGCGTGTAGTCGATCGCCCCGCGGGAGAGCTTGTCGAGAATCGAGGCCACGCTCTCCCCGCGACTGAAGAGGTACCGCCCCGACTGTATCCTCGTCTCCCGCCGGGTGAGCCAGGCCGCCCACCGGAAGAGGCGCGGCCGTTCGAGCACGCCGGTATCGGAGAGGGCGGCCTTGACCTCGTTGAATGTCGTTCCCGGCTCGATCCGGATCTCTATGCGCCGTCCGTTCTCGTCTGCGCCGCCGTCGTAGTACTGCCAGCCGACCTGGAAGAGGGCGGCGACGGCGGCGGTCACCAACACCGAGACGATTACCGTGACCTTCTGCATCTATGCCCTTTCGTCGAGCCATGACTGGAGCAGGAGGACCGCGGCGAGGCGGTCGATGTCCCCCGCCCTGCGGATTCGCCCCTCCTGCCCGAGAACGCGCTCCGCCTCGCGGCTCGTCATTCGCTCGTCGCGCAACTCCACCGCCACGCCGCACCGTCCGACGATGCGGTCGGCGAGCGCCCGCGACCGGGCCGACCCCTCGATCTCCCCGCCGTGCATCGCAAGCGGCAGCCCGATGACGACCGTCTCGACGCCGTTCTCATCGACGAGCCGCGCGACGTGCTCGACGAACGCCGTCTCGTCGCCGCCGGAGAAGGTTTCGAGCCCCTGCGCGGTGATCCGGAGCGGATCGCTCAGGGCGAGCCCCCAGCGGACCGTTCCCGGATCGATCCCGAGAACGCGCGCGGCGCCGGTTTCCTGCTTCCCGTTCGTTTCGTTCATTATATCACAGTCGGGGCTCTCCGGCCCCGGAATCGGAAATCCGTCCCTCGCCTCGTCGCGGCGCCGGGCCCGTCTCATGCCGTCCGCTTCAGCACGAGGATCGTCAAATCGTCGTTCGCGCCCCTCGGGTAGGAGAAGCGGTTGACCGACTCGACGATCTCGTCCCTGATCGACGCCGCCTCCAGCCCGCGGAGCCCGGAGAGGAGGGGATGCAGTCGCTCCTCGCCGAAGAGTTCACCGTCGTCGTCCTCCGCCTCGGTGACGCCGTCGGTCGTCACGACGAGCACATCCCCGGGTTTGAATCTGATTTTCCGGTTCTCGTAGGGAAATCCCGGCTGGACGCCGAGGATGAGGCCGCTGTAGTCGAGGATCTCGATCCTGCCGCCGTCGCGGACGACGACGGGGAAGAAGTGGCCCGCGTTCGTGTAGACGAACTCGTCGGTGCGCGTGTCGAGGCAACCGTAGAAGAGCGTGGCGAACTTGTCCGGGGCCGTCACGTCGCACATCACGTCGTTCAGCCTGCCGACGAGACCGACCGGATCGTGCATGTGTTCCTTCATCGCCCGGAGACTGGCCTGCAGCGACGCCATGAGCAGGGAGGCGGGCACGCCCTTGCCCGACACGTCCGCGACGGTGCAGGCGAGCAACCCCTCGCGCTGGAGGTAATCGTAGTAATCGCCGCCGACCTGCTTGCTCGAGAGGCTGACCGCGGCCGCGTCGTACCGGTCGACCACCGGGGGCCGCGAGGGGAGAAGGTTGAGCTGGATCGACCGGGCGATATTCAGCTCCTCCTCGATCAGCTTCTTCTCGACGACCTGGGCGAGCAGTTCGATCCGCGACAGGGAAGCCGATATCTGCGCGGAGAGCATCGAGATGAGCGACTGCTCCTCGGTGGAATAGCCGCGGTGCTCCCGGCGCCTGCCGAGCAGAAGCACCGCCTCGCACCTCGCGCCGCGCATGACGGGCACGATCAGTTCGTAGCGGGCGAACCGCCGCACGGTGCCGGGAAGCAGCTCGACTGCCTCGTCGAGAACGCGCCGGCCGGGCCGCATGAACATCCTGCCGGTGACGTTCAGGAACCCGAGCGCCTCCATGAAATCGAGCCGGACGATCGGCTCGCGGAACTGGGCGAGCGTCTCCAGCACCTGCGGCGCGTACCGGTCCTCGCGATCGGCGGTGATCTCCTTCGCGAGGAAAAGCTCGACGTCGTCTGCGTCGAAGATCGTGCGAAGGGCCTGCCTCGTCCGTTCGCGCATGTCCTCGAGATCGATCATCGAGAGGAGCTCCGCGCTGAGCCGCCGGATGCGGAATCGCGGCGTCTTCTCCTCGCTCAGCACCCGCCGCTCCGCCCATTCCTCGATGCGCGAGAAGACCGGCTGGAAGATGATGATGAAGACGACGATGAGCCCCGTCTCGACGAACTCCATGCGGCTCCCCGAGAAGCGGTAGAAGAAGGCCATCACCTGCTTGACGACCACGAGATAGAAGGAAGCGAAGATGGCGATGGCGCCGCCGTAGAAGATGCCCTTGCGCGCGATCTGCCTGAGGTCGAGAAACTCGTACCGGACGATCGCGAAGGCGATCGAGCCGCCGCCGACGATCAGCGACGCGTTGACCAGAAGCGCCATGACGGTCGGATCCGCCGCCGCCTGGAAGAGGATGGGGCCGATGCGGGCGAAGGCGTAGGTGGCGATACAGGCCCCGAGGCCGATGATCACCGCGCGGGTCTGGCGCCTGACGCGGGGGGCGAGATCGCGGCGCATCGAGGCGCCGAGCAAAAGCATCGAGAAGCCGGCGTAGGAGATGTTCACGAAGGAGAAGAGCGTGCGGTGCGCCTTGAAGAGAAGCTCCATCAATACGTTGAGCGAGCTGGAGAGCGTCCCCATCGTCGCCGCCATCCTGCCGTCGGCGAAGGGCAGGTCCGTCATGAAATCGAAGGTCTTCGACGGGTTGACGCGGTCGATCAGGAAGATCAGCATCACGAGGTGGAAAACGTGCGGCACGAAGAGGAGAAAGGCGCCTCGCTTGATGTACTTCCAGATGCGGTTCCGCACGGGATGGACGAGCGCGAAGAGGACGAGCGAGGGGAAGAAGAATTCCCAGGTGTATTCGAAACTCGCCACCAGGGAGCCGAAGAGGACGGTGCCTTCCCGGAGATTCCGCTCGAGGATCACGCTGGCCGCCCCGAGCATCGGGCCGAAACTCGCGAAGAGGAGCACCAGGGCGGTCGCCCAGCCGACGGCCGTCTTCGCCGAATAGCGGAGAATCGTCGTGGCGAGCAGGAAGATGATCGCGCCGCACACGAAATAGACCGTCGCGAGTATCGATGCCGTGGTCATCTGATCACTCCATCGGGGATCGCATCGGGAGTCTTGATGTCCCGCCGCCGCATCGCATGTAGTGATACGCCCGATCGCTTCTACGGGTTTCCGGAAGGTGGCGCGTCGGAAGAAACCGGACCGGCGTTACGCGTTCCCCGGACGCTTACCCGGCAGATACTTCACGAGTGCGATCTTTATCCCCCGATCCGGGAGTTGCTCGTAGGACAGCTCGTCCATCATGTGCTTCATGATGTAGATGCCGCGTCCGCGAAGGTGGGCGATATCGGCCGGATCGGGAATGTGTTTCATGTACTCGTCGAAATCGAACCCTTCACCGTGATCGAACGCCTCGACCTGGAAACGGTCGGGGAACATGGTCATCACGACCCGGACATTCCGCTCCGGGCAGCACTTGTTGCCGTGCTCGAGCGAATTCGTGCAGGCCTCGATCACCGAGATCGATATCTCGTTCTGCGCCTCCGGAGGAAAACCCATCTCGCCGACGAGTTCGACGCAGAGAAGATCGACCATGTTCAGAAACCGGTATTCGCTCGGAAACTCGAGTATGACGCTATCAGCCATGACGGGGCGTCCACCCTCCTCCCTGTGGGCCTTCAGGTCAGGCCCTGAAGCTCTGAACGACGGTGTTCTCGTCGTCGAAACACTCGAAGATCAGGTTCAGTTTCGTAACGTAGAGCACGCTCTGGATTTTCTTCGAAACGTGCAGGAGCTTGAGATCGCCGCCGTTCTTCCGCAGGGTCGTGTACCCGGTGATGAGGATGCCGACGCCGGTGCTGTTGACCCAGTTGACATCCTTGAGGTTGACCACGACATGCTTGCGCCCCTGCTCGATGAGGCCGTGGATCTTCTCGCGGAAGGCGTCCGCGTCGGGCCCGCCCATCAGCTTGCCCTGGAGATCGAGGAGCACGACGCCGTCCCGTTCCCTCGTGAGTAGCCTCACGGAACCTCCACGGAATCGCCCGGTCGCGTCGCGGTTCCGGGCGTCATCGATCGGGTTCGCCGGCGGCCAGTCCGAGCAGGTCGAGGACCGCCGCCATGTCGGCCGGCGGGTTCGAAGCGAACCGCATCCTCTCCCCCGACCGCGGGTGCGTGAACGCCAGCTTCGCCGCGTGAAGCGCCTGGCGGTCGATCAGGGCCAGCGCCCGGTTCGCCAGGTCGAGCTCCTCTTTCCGCAACGCCGCCTTTTGCGCCCGTCGACCGCCGTACTCCGGGTCGCCGAGCACCGGGTGCCCCTCGTGCGAGAGATGCACCCGGATCTGGTGCGTTCTGCCTGTCCCGAGCTTGAGAACAATATACTGGAACGGATTTCGGGTGTCTAGCACAGAGTAGGACGTGACGGCGGGCTTGCCGCCGGCGACCACGGCCATCTTCCGCCGGTCCCGGGGCGAACGGCCGACGGGGCGATCGACGACCCCCTCGGGCGCCGGCATCGAGCCCCAGACGAGCGCGCGATAGATGCGCGAGACGGAACGTTCCATCAATTGACGGGACAGCGAGATATGCGCCTCGTCGTTCTTGGCGGCGACGAGGAGCCCCGTCGTCCCGGCATCGAGGCGGTGGACGATTCCCGGCCGCAGCACGCCGCCGATGCCGGACAGATCGCCGCAGTGATGCAGGAGGGCGTTGACGAGCGTCCCCCGCGCGTGCCCAGGAGCCGGATGGACCACCATCCCCGCCGCCTTGTCGACGACCACGACATAACTGTCCTCGTAGACGATGGCGAGGGGGATATCCTCCGGTTCGACCGCCGGCGGTCGGGGGGGAGCGAAGGAGAGCGAGATGCGGTCTCCCTCGCGCACGCGATGCGATGATTTTGCGATGACCGCGCCGTTCGCCAGGACGCCGCCGGCGCGTATCTCCTTCTGGACGCGGGATCGGGAGAGCTCGGGGACGCGGTCGCCGAGGAAGGAGTCGATGCGCTCTCCCTCCTGCTCCTCGTCGACGACGAAGCTATGGACCATCCGGTCGTCCACGATGCTCCTTTCGCGGTTCGTCGGTCGGGCGGCGGCGTCAGGAGGCGGGGTCCGCCGGCGCCGGGCGATTCCCGCGATCATCCTCTCGCGGGTCGCGGAGGAACCCGGCGATCAGGACGACGGCTCCGACGGTCACGGCGATGTCCGCGACGTTGTAGACGGGCCATCGGTAGGAGCCGATACCCATGTCGATGAAATCGAGGACCTCGCCGGCGGCGATCCGGTCGATGAGGTTGCCGAACGCCCCGCCGAGGATGAGTCCGAGACAGACGCGTTTCAGCAGCGGCGCGTACCGCATGCGATACGAGAAGACGATGAGGGCGACGATCGCCGCGATCGTGACGGCGATGAGGATCGTCCGCGAACCGGCGAGGATGCCGAGGACGGCCCCCTCGTTCTTGCTCAGGGTGATCCGGAGAACGCCGTCGATGAGATCGGTCCCGCCGGAGAACCTGAAGAGTTCCCAGATGATCCTCTTGGAGGACTGGTCGAGGATGACGACCAGCGCGGCGATGGTGAAATAGAGCACGTCTCAGCGCCTCTTGTTCTTTTCCTTGCCACTCTTGCACTGGATGCAGAGCTTCGCGCTGGGCACCGCCTCGAGACGTTTCGCGGCGATGAGCTGGCTGCACTCCTCGCAGATGCCGTACTCGCCCCGGTCGAGACGCTCGAGGGCCAGGTCGAGGGATCGGAGGTAGTGCCCCTCCTGCGTCGCGTAGTAGAAATTCTTCTCCTTCTCCATGTAGTCGGTGCCGAGATCGGCGAGGTGGTTGGAGTAGGACTGCTTGGAACCCTCCCCGTCCTCTGAGGACTCGGTGATCGTCTCCTCGATGCGCCCGAGCTGCTTGAGGATGCGCTCGCGCTCGTCGATGATGAGCTTGCGGAACCTCTCGAGTTCCTTTTTCGTGTACTTCTTCTTCGCTTTCTTGTCGGTCATCGCGGCTCTTCCCCCCTGAACAAGGTCATCGGGCCTTCTCCATCCGGATGTCGATCTCGAACTCGTCTATGGTGAACCGTGTCTCGAACTCCCAGTTTCTCGCTCCGCGCTCCAGCGATTCGGCGAGGATCTCGCCGCAAATGTGGTCGCCGAACTCCCCGACGACGCGCTCGATCTCCGCCGGGCCGTCCCAGGCGATCCTGATCCGGTCGTTCACCTCGAGCCCCGACTCCTTCCGGAAGTTCTGGATGCGATTCACGATATCGCGCGCCAGGCCCTCGCGGACGAGCTCCGGGGTCAACCGGACGTCGAGCACCACCGTATCGCTCCCCTCCGTCTCCGCCTCGAATCCCTCGGCGGTTTCGCGGATCACCTTGACCTCGCCGGCCGAGATCGTCTCGCGGCGGCCGTCGATCTCGATATCGACCGTGCCGTCGCCCGCGATCGCGGCGATATCCGCCGCGCCCAGCGTTTCGAGAACGGAGGCGACCTGCTTCATCGCCTTTCCGAACCGCTTGCCGAGAACGGCATAGTCGGGCTTCACGCTGAACGATATGTAATCGTCGACGCCGTCGACGAAAACGATCTTCTTGACGTTCAACTCGTCGGCGACGAGGAGGACGAGCTCCTCGTTTTTCAACCAGCCCCTCTCTTCCGCGCGGGGATTGTGGACGTACATCGCGGCGAGGGGAGTGCGCACCTTGACCCCCGCCTTGTTCCGCGCGGCCCGCCCGATCGTCACCGCCCTGAGAACGCCCTTCATCCCCGCCTCGAGCTTCTCGTCGATCCGTTTCTCGTCGGGCGCGGGAAAGGCCTCCAGGTGGACGCTCGCGCCCTCCTCCTCCACGGCGCCCCGGAGACGGCGGAAGATCGCCTCGGCGAGGAAGGGGACGAACGGCGCGGCGAGACGCGTGACCCCGTCGAGGACGTGATGGAAGGTCTCGTAGGCGGCCCGCTTGTCCCCGCTCATCTCGTTCTTCCAGAAGCGCCGGCGCGACCGACGGAGATACCAGTTGCTCAACTCGTCGATGACGAACCCCTGGATCGTCCGTGCGGCCCTCGCCAGCTCGTAGGCGTCGAGGGCTTCGGCGACCGTTGCGGCCGTCGAATTGAAGCGGGATACGATCCAGCGATCGAGGGTATTTCCCGTGGACGGTTCGTTTCCCGGCTCGAATCCGTCGATCTCGGCGTAGAGCGAGAAGAAGTTGTAGAGGTTCCGCAACGTCCCGAGAAACTTGTTCGCCGCGTCGCGGAGGGCGTCCTGGTCGTACCGCTTGGGCAGGTAGGGCGCGCCGCTCGTCATGAGATACCAGCGCAGGGCGTCCGCCCCGTCGGCTGCCAGGGCGTCGCTGGCGAACACGGCGTTTCCGCGGCTCTTGCTCATCTTCTGGCCGTCGCGGTCGAGGACCATCCCGTGCGGCAGGCATCGCCGGTAGGGGCTCTCCTTCGTCAGGAAGGCGCCGATGGCGAGCAGCGAGTAGAACCAGCCGCGCGTCTGGTCGACCCCCTCGCTGATGAACTCGGCGGGGTACTGCTCCCGGAAGATATCCATGTTCTCGTGCGGGTAGTGGTACTGGGCGAAGGGCATCGATCCCGAATCGAACCAGCAATCGATCACTTCGGAAACGCGCGTCATCCTGCCGCCGCACACCGGACACCCGACGTCGAGATCGTCGATGAACGGCTTGTGCAGATCGAAATCCCCGGGGATCGGCTCGGAGATCGAGCGCAGCTCCTCGACGCTCCCGATGCAGAACTTCTCCTCGCAGGACCCGCAGGTCCAGATGTTCAGGGGAGTGCCCCAGTACCGCTCGCGGCTGAGCGCCCAGTCGATGTTCCCCTCGAGCCAGCGGGCGAATCGGTTCTCGCCGAGCTCGGGCGGGAACCATTCGACCTTGCCGTTCGCCTCGATGAGGAGATCCTTGAAGGCCGTCGTCCTGATGTACCAGGAGCGCCGCGCGTAGTAGACGAGCGGCGAATCGCACCGCCAGCAGAAGGGGTACGAGTGCTCGATCGTCGCCGATCGGTAGAGGATGCCGCGCGAATCGAGGTCCTCGATAATGCGCGGATCGGCCTCCTTGATGAACAGCCCCGCCCAGGGGGGGATCTCCGCGGTGAACCTGCCCTCGGCGTCGACGGGCTGGATGAAGGGAAGCCCCTCCTCGCGGCCGGCCCGGTAGTCGTCCTCCCCGAAGGCCGGTGCGACGTGGACGATCCCCGTCCCGTCGGACAGGGTCACGAAATCGGCCGCGATGACGCGGAAGGCCCCTTCGGTTCCGGCGAAGAAGGGAAAGCACGGCTCGTACCGGCGGCCGACGAGCTCGCGGCCCTTCATGGAGGCGAGGATCTCCCGGGGTCCCTCGAGGACGTCGAGGAGGGCCTCGGCGAGTATCAGTTCCTCCCCGCCGTGGCGCACGCGGACGTAATCGTACTCGGGACCGACGGCGAGGGCGACGTTGGAGACGAGCGTCCAGGGCGTCGTCGTCCAGACGAGGAAAGAGGCGTCATCGCCGGGGATCTTCAGCTTGATGAAGATCGACGGATCGCTGACGTCGCGATACCCCTGCGAGACCTCGTGGCTCGAGAGGGACGTGCCGCAGCGCGGGCAGTAGGGAACGATCTTGTGTCCCTCGTAGAGCATGTCCTGGTCCCAGAACTGCTTGAGGATCCACCAGACCGATTCGATGTACTCGTTCGTGCAGGTCACGTACGGCTCGTCGAGATCGAGCCAGTAGCCGAGCCTGCGCGTGAAATCGTGCCACTCGTCGAGGTACCTGAAGACGCTCTTGCGGCACTCGGCGTTGAAGGCGGCGACGCCGTACTCCTCGATCTGGTCCTTGCCGTCGAGCCCGAGGGTGTGTTCGACCTCGATCTCGACGGGGAGGCCGTGGGTGTCCCAGCCCGCCTTGCGGACCACGCGGTAGCCGCGCATCGTGCGGTAGCGGCAGACGATGTCCTTGATCGTACGGGAGAGGGCGTGATGGACGCCCGGCCGGCCGTTGGCCGTGGGCGGTCCCTCGTAGAAGACGAAGGGCCGGTCGGCGGGACGGGACTCGACGCTCTCCCGGAAGATACCGTGCGTCTCCCAGAACCGGAGGATCTCCGCCTCCGTCTCGATCGCCCGCCGCTGTGGCTGAAGCTCGGCGTAGCGCCGTGTCCGTCCGCTGTTCATGAGTCGCTCCGTTGCCTCGCCGCCTCCCTGGCGCGGGAGGCCGCGTCGACCGCATGCCCGCCCCGCCCGATGCGTCGGTGCGATACCGGGCCCGACGGGAATAGTATCTTATATATATTCGGCGCGGGGCTGTCAAGCCCTTCCGCCCGGCCCTTCCGCGCCTCGCGGCGCCGCGGGGAGGCGGACGGACCGCCCGCGGGCGGCCATCTCCCGCGGAAGGCCGGATACGCTCAGACCCTTCCGAGGAACTCTGTTACGAGCGTCCCGAGCTTCGTTCCGCCCCGCTTCGCCGTACGCACGATCTCGGCGATATCGACCGGCTCGAGGCAGTCCGGCAGGGCCGTATCGGTGACGATGGAGATGCCGAGCACCCGCATGCCGCCGTGGACCGCCGCGAGGTTCTCGGGAACCATCGACATCCCGACGACATCGGCGCCGATCCGGCGGAGGAACCGGTATTCGGCGGCGGTCTCGAGACTCGGGCCGGCCATCGCGGCGAGCACGCCCCGCCTGACGGGAATGCGGCGGTCGAGAGCGACCTTCTCGAAGAGATCGATGTACGCCCGGTCGTATGGTTCGCTCATGTCGGGAAACCGCGGCCCGATCCGTTCGTCGTTCGGGCCGATCAGGGGATTGTCTCCCATGAGGTTGATGTGGTCGGTGATCGCGACGACGTCCCCCCGGGAAAAGTGGGGATTCATCGAGCCGACCGCCGATGTGAGAATGAGCGAGCGGGCGCCGAGAGCCCGCATGACGCGGACCGGATAGACGACCTCCCGCATCGTGTAGCCCTCGTAGTAGTGGACGCGCCCCTCCATGACGACGACGCGCCTGCCGGCCAGCTCGCCGAGAACCAGGTTGCCGGCGTGGAGCCCCCCGACCGTCGAGACGGGGAAATGGGGGATCTCGCCGTAGGGGATCTTGACCCCCGCCCTGATCTTCTTCGCCAGGCCGCCGAGGCCGCTGCCGAGGACGATGCCGAAGGAGGGCTTTTCGCCGCCTTGTTTCCTGATGAATCGAACGCTTTCCCTGATCCGGGCATGGAGGTCCGACACGACGATCCCCTTCCGTTCCGGCCGGCACGCGCCGGCACGAACCGTTTATACACGGAGGGTCGGCCGCAAACAAGGGCGAAATGAGCGGGAACTCACGCGTCGGGGAATCCGGCGAGCGCCGTCTCGGCGCCGGGAGGCGCCGAGACGGTCTTCACGCGGGACTGGAGACCCGATTCTATGACGATCTCGCGGCGCCCGACGCCGAGGAGTTCCGCGAGGAACGCGACGAGCCGGTCGTTCGCCGCGCCCTCCACGGGACGCGCGCGGACGCGTACGCGAAGCTCCCCGGCGTCGTTCCAGCCGAGGAGCTCGTCTTTCGGCGCGGAGGGCCGGATCCGCACGCGGAACCCGACCCTCCCGTCAGTTCGTCTTCTGATATCCTTCATGCCGTCCGGCGGAACCGTCAGTCGTCGCGCCCGAAGGTCGACAGGTTCCTGCGCAGCTCCTCCATCGACCAGGTGGATTCGGCATCTTCCTTCGGCTCGTTTTCCCCGGGCCGGCCGGTCCCGGGGGAGGGGGCCGCCGCGGCCGGGGGCGCGGGCGCCTCCGGGGCGGTCCGGTCGGCCATCTCGGTCGCCGCGCCGGCCGCTTCGGTCAGCGTGCTCAGCGCCTCCTCGACCTCGTTGTCACGGTCGTTCGCCGTGGATGGGGATGCGTTCCCGGCGACGGGAATCTCGTAATCCTTCCAGTCGGGGCGGGCATCCCGCACCTCGTACTGCTTCCAGTCGTCGGAAGCCTGCAAAGGAGCCTGCGTCTCCACGGCCGTCGCGTTCTCCGCCGGGGCGGGCCCGCCGGTGTTCGCCAGGGGCGCGCCGGGCGCCTCCGCCGCGCCGGGCCACGCCGCCTCCTGCGCCCGCGGCTGCTTCTCTCCGCCGGGCACGCCGGCGAGCGGCGCGTACCCGGGAACGTCGCTCCGCGGCGCCGGCTGCATTGAGCGCCCGTCCGCGGCGTCCAGGCCGGGGTAGAGCTTCTCCTCGAGACTGTGCTGCACGATGCGGCGGGCCTCGTTCTCGACGACACCGCCGAGCGTCTCCTCGACCGTCACGTCGGCGGTCGTCTCATGGCCGTTCGGCGCCGGGCCCCGATCCATCGCCGGGGCCGGGGGACGCCCGGACGCCTCGGCGCGCTTTATCGCCGGGGCCGCCGGCGTTCCGGGCGCCGGCGCGCTCATCGTCTCTCCGGCACCGGTCTCTTTCCGGTCGGACGACGAGCCATCCCATCCCGGCGGGGGAACGACCGGTCGGGACTCCTCCTCGCGCTTGCGCTCGTCGCCCCACGTCACCTTGTCGGTCGTCTCGCGCCCGAAGGGCTCGGTGATCTTCTCGCGACTCATGCGCGGCGGCGTGACCGCCCGCTCGGCATCCTCGACGACCCGCTCGCCGATCCGCTCGATCTCCTCGTCGGCGTGCGCGAAATCCTCCTCGAACCCGTCGAGGACCTTGCGGTGGCTTTCGATAAGGGTCTTCATGCGGGTGAGATAGTTGTCTTTCTGCTTTTTCAGCTCGAGGACCTCGCCGCGGAGCTGCTGCGTGTGCGCCCGGATCGAGGCGGCCGCCTGCTCGGCTTCCATCTCCGCCTCCCGGACGATCAACCCGGCCTCCCGGTGCGCGTTCTCCTTGGCCTCGGAGGTCACCCGCTCCGCGGTCAACAGGGTGTTCCGCAGGTTCTTCTCGATCCCCCGGTACTCCTGGAGACGTTCCTCGAGCTCCACGATGCGCTCGCGGATACGCTTGTTGTCGGACAGCACCGCCTCGTACTCGTCCGCGACCGTCGTCAGGAAGGCGTACACCTCGTCGCCGTCGAGTCCGCGCATGGTCTTCCGGAATTCCTGTTTCCTGATGTCGAGGGGTGTGATCCTCATCGCTCTGCCTCCTCGCTGCGGACCGGACGGCGCACCGTCAGGACCCGTTTCCCCCGCTGGCGGGTTTCACCGTGTCGTTTCCATCGTTTCTCGCCCCCGTCATGGAAGCCGTCTTCCCAGCACGAAGGCGACACATTGCAGGATCGTGGCGAGCAGGAGCGGCGCCGCGTCGAATCCCCTGATCGTCGCAACCCGTCTGAGGGGCTTGAGCGCCGGCCCGAGCACCCGGTCGAGCGCCCCGTGCACCCTGCTCCGTCCGGGAGCGACATATCCCAGGAAGAGATATACCAGCAACACGAACGTCGATACGTTGCATACTGCAATTCCCAGGCCAACGGGGTCCGCGACAAAATATCCCATATCTCCCTTTTATGACAATATATTACATGCCACGCGGCGCGCGGGGGGCATCGCGACCCCCCCGCCGACCGGCCGCTGGCGGGCCGGCTGGCCGATTTCCTGACAGCCCGTTCGTTTGCGCCGGCGGACGCGCGCCCGCCGTCCGCGACGCGTTCCCGGCCGCCGCCCCTACGCGCCGCGCGCCCCGAAGAGGATGCGGCCGAGGCGGACGATCGTCGATCCCTCGGCGATCGCGATCTCGAAATCGTCCGTCATCCCCATGGAGAGGTGCCCGAGCACGCCACCGCCGAGCGCCGCGTCGGCCTCGTTCCGCAGGCGGCGCAGGAGTTGGAATGCCCCGGCGACGACGCCGACGTCGTCGACCCAGGGACCGACCGTCATCAGTCCGCGCAACCGGAGGCCGTCGATGGCTGCCACGGCCCCGCAGCAATCGACCGTCTCGTCGGGATCGAACCCGTACTTCGCCGCCTCCCCGCTCGTGTTCACCTCGAGAAGGACGTCGGTCGCGAGCCCGCGCTCCATTCCCGCACGGCCCAGCTTCTCTGCGAGGCGCAACGAATCGACCGAGTGCACGAGGTGGAAGCGCCCGATCGCCTTCGCGACCTTGTTCGTCTGGAGGTGACCGACGAGATGCCAGCGGCAGGGAAGATCGACGGCGGGCGCCTTGGCCAGGAATTCCTGCACCCGATTCTCGCCGACGTCGACGATCCCCGCTTCGATCGCCTCGCGCACGGTCGCGGCCGGGTGCGTCTTCGTGACGCCGACGACGGTGATCCCGGACGGATCGCGCCCCGCGCGGGAGGCGGCCTCCGCCACCCGCTCCAGGACACTGCGATAATTCTCCCCGATCGACATGCGTTCTCCCCGCGCGGCCAGGTTACACACTGCATCCGTTCGGGGCCGTCTGTCAACGTTTCTGTGCCCGGCTTTTCCCTTGCAACGCCCCCGTTCGAGCCCGTACAGTGGTGGTCGCCCGCGGCGCCCCGGCCGCGGCGCCCCGGCGTTCCGGCCGGGGCCGATCGGCGATCATCGTCACGGCAGAGGGCGTCCGGGCCCGGAAAGGAATCACATGAACGACGCTGCGCGGGAGTTCAAGCCCTACGTCCCGGCAAACCAGCACCTCCCCGAACTCACGTGGCGGGCGGTCATCCTCGGGGCGGTGCTCGGCCTCATCTTCAGCGCCGTGACCGTCTATCTCGGCCTCAAGGCGGGACTCACGGTGGCGGTCAACATCCCCATCTCGATCATCGCGATGGCCTTCTTCGCCGCGGCCGCCAAGGCGAAACTCGGAAAGCCGGCGACCGTCCTCGAGATCAGCACCGTCCAGACGACCGGCGCCGCCGGCGAATCGATCGCGGCGGGAATCATCTTCACCCTGCCGGCGCTGATATTCCTCGGGTTCTCCCTCGACGTGACCAAGGCCTTCGTCGTCGCGCTCGCCGGCGGTTCGCTGGGCGTCTGTTTTCTCATTCCCCTCCGGCGCTATCTCATAGAGCGCGAGCACGGCGTCCTGCCGTACCCGGAAGGGATCGCCTGCGCCGAGGTGATCAAGAGCGGCGAGCAGAGCGGCTCGCACGCGAGCGCTGTCTTCTGGGGCGCGGGAATCGGCTTCCTCTACAAGATACTGATGAGCGTCGGCAGGTTCTGGCGCGAGGCGCCCCTCTGGCGCCCCCGTTTCTACGCCGGCTCGACGCTGATCGGCGAGGTCTCCCCCGAGCTGCTCGGCGTCGGGTACATCATCGGCCCGCGGACGGCGAGCATCATGGTCGCCGGCGGATTCATCTCCTGGATGCTTTTGATCCCCCTGATCAGGTTCTTCGGCGCCGACATGCCGATCTCCGTCCAGGAGGGCGGGGCGATCGTCGAGACGACCGTCGGCGAGGTGGCGAACTACTCGATCCTCTGGAGCCGGTTCGTTCGCTACATCGGCGCGGGGGCCGTCGTCGCCGGCGGGATCATCAACCTCGTGCGCGCGATGCCGACGATCGTCCATTCCTTCCGCGATTCGATCGCCGAGATGCGCGGCACGGGGGGCGAGACGTCGGAGCGGAGCCGCATCTCGCTCGATCTGCCGATCTCCTTCGTCGCCGTCGGCATCTCGATCGCCTTCGTTTTGATCTTTCTCCTCCTCAACTTCTTCATCCACCCGGGGCACTGGTTCGGCAATCTCGTCGCATCGCTCCTCATCATCGTCTTCGGGTTCTTCTTCGCCACGGTCTCCTCGCGGCTCGTCGGCGAGATCGGCGTCTCGTCGAACCCGACCTCCGGGATGACGATCGCGACGCTCATGGCGACGTCGCTCATCTTTCTCGGCGTCGGCTGGTCGGGAGGCGTCTACACGGCGGTCGCGCTGATGGTCGGGGCGGTCGTCTGCATCTGCGCCTCGAACGCGGGGAACGTCGCCCAGGCCCTGAAAACCGGCTACCTGCTCGGCTGCACGCCGAAGAAGCAGGAATACGGATACATCATCGGCGCATTCACCTCGATCTTCCTCGTCGGATTCACCGTGGTGATACTCAACAACGCCTTCACGACCGAGCAGCAGATCACCAACCCCTCCTTCCGCCTTCCAGACGAGGCGGCCAAGGAGACGGTCGTCGAACGGGAAGGCGTTTCGTACGACGTCTTCGGCATCCCCGGGTCAGGGGAGAAGTACCTCATCAACCGGGGCGACCCCTCCGACGTCATCCGCCAGGAGGCGGGAATCGGCTCCTCCAGGCTCCCCGCGCCCCAGGCGCGCCTGATGGCGACGGTGATCGACGGTGTCCTCAACCGCCGGTTGCCGTGGGTGCTCATCCTGATGGGGATCTGCCTGACGATCGGCGTGGAGCTCTGCGGCGTGCGCGCGCTCGCCTTCGCCGTCGGCGTCTACCTGCCGCTGTCGACGACGATGCCGATCTTCGCCGGCGGGGCGATCAAGTGGGCGATCGACAGGTTCTCGCGCCGCGGAACGTCCGCCCAGGAGGAATCGGGGCCGGGGATGCTCTTCAGCAGCGGCCTGATCGCGGGGGGAGCCCTCGGAGGACTTCTCTTCGCCATCCTCACCGGCTTCGAGCTCGACCGCGTGCTCGGCGTCGGTCCACGGCTGCTCGGCGGCCTCGCCGACTCGAGCTGGTTCAGCATCGCCGTCTTCGCCGTCCTCTGCGGCATCCTCATCCGCACGGCCACGAAGAAGAGCGCCGACTGAGCAGCGCGGCGCTGCGATCGCGAACGGCCGGGCCCCCGAGGGGCCCGGCCGTTTTCATAGCCGTCGATCCTCTACTGCGCCGGATTGGAACCGCTCCCGCGCCCGCCGGCGCTAATCGGGCATCACCTCGTCGTCCTGCCTGATCTGCCACGCGGAGAAGACCGCGTCGGCGATCGAATCGACCTGCTCCTCCCTGAAGAACCAGAGGGGAAGCCCGAAGACCACGTTCGGCGCCCCGACGCACCCGGGGGCCTCGCCGACGACCGACTCGAAGGCCGTGGAGAAGAAGGCGACGGGAGCATGCCGGACGGCGGAACGCGAACTCACCGTCATGTTCAGGTAGATCGGGTTGAAGTTCAACGAGCTGGTCAGTCCCGAATTACGCATCCAGTAGGGCGGGTCGTACATCTCGACGTAGGTGAATCCGCGCACCGTGGGATCGAAATAGCTCCCTGACTGCACGACCTCGGGCCTGAGATCGACGCGGGCGGGAAAACTCTTGTAGCGTCCGGTGACGACGTTGTTCGCCCGCCGCATGTACGAGAGGGCGTCGATCGACACGTCCCGGTACGGCAGGTTCGGGTACGGGTAGAAGGGCCCCGACGCCTGGTCGAGGATCTGGACGCAGAAATGGTCCTTCGAGCCCCGGTAGTCGGGGAACTCGATGGGGAAATGGCCGACGCTCCCGGCGAGCTGGCCGCGTCCGTCCCCGCGCAGCACGACCCAGACGTGTCCCCCGAGCCTGAGATAGTAATCGAGGACGTTGAAGGAATACTTGTCGGTGTACCCCGCGCGATCGTCGTCGGCGCTGCGCGGAGCATAGAGCCGTTTCCACGTGCAGAACTCCCGTCTCGCCCCGCCGTCGAGCCAGAGGACGTTCTTGTACCGCCACAGGTAGTCGAGATCGGGAGGGAAATACGCATGCTCGGCGGTGACGTACACGTCGCGCGAGGCGACGAACCCCTTCGCGCGGTCGCAGATCGACATCCAGAAGACGGTATGTTCCTCCTCGGTCGGGAGGGCGTAGTACATGAAATTCTCCGGCAGCTCGAAATCGTCGACGAAGAGCAGGTTCCGGTCCATGACGCTCGGAACGACGGTGAACTCGATGATCGCGATCGTCGAGATGCCCAGGTTGTCGATCGATTCCACGCTCAACGTGTGCGCCCCGCTGTAGAAGCGGACCGGCGGGATCGAACGGTTGTTGAGGTTGAATCCCACGGACCACTCCGACGGGTCGGCGTAGTCCTCGATATCCCAGCCGTACCGGTAGCCCGAAACCAGGCCGCCGTAATCGGAGGCGTCCCCCAGCCAGCTCACCGTCAGGGGGAACCCCGAGGGAATCATGATCTGGAGCGGTTTCGTGCGCGTGCCGATGAATGACTTCGAGCCGAGCCCGGGGACGTCGACCTGGAGGATCGGCCCCGTCGGCATCCTGCACATGAAGACGCGGACGTTGCTGCGGATGCTGTAGATCGAGGAAATGGCCCCCGCCTCGTCCTTCGCCTGGAGCGCGAAGATGTACGTCTTGCCGAAGGTGATGATCTCGTCGTCCCCGATGACCGTGGAGGCGCCCGAGTCCTCCGGGGCATGGCGCCAGATCCAGGGCGTCCACTTCTCCTCGAACTTCTCGGGCTTCCCGTTGAGGTCGTCGACGATCCCCTGGTAGAAAAGAGTCGTCATGTACCGCACCGAATCGATGTCCTGGTAGTTCCACGGGCTGTCGATCGGATCCTTGCCTTGCCAGTGGAAACGGATCGTCGGCGGCAGCATCTGCGCGCCCCGGTCGGGATTGGGAAAGACCGGATCGGTGATGGTCACGCTCGGCGCGAGCGTGAATGCCGTGAAGGACCGGACGGCGGGATCCGAGCGCGCCCCCCGGTCGTCGATCGCGCGCACGAAGAAGGTGTGATCGTGCACGTAGCGGTCGTACGGGTAGGTGTTGAAATAGACGGTGCCGCCGAGGGAATCGGCGCTCACGCGGATATCGACGCGGGAATCGGTCGTTCGCGTCCAGGTTTCGGCGAGCGCGGTGTCCGCCGGGTCGAAACCGATGGGATCGCCGGAGAGGCAGGCGTACTCGTAGTACTCGATCGCGCCGTCCCGGTCGTACGCGAACCAGTCGAAACGGATGACGTAATCGGTGATCTCCCCTTCGGGCGGGCCGCTGGAGAGCCAGATGTTCGGCTTCTGGTTCTCCGACCCATCCCCGACGTACACATCCTCCGAACACGACGAAACGAGAATGACGCTTCCCGCGAGCAGGATCGCGGCCGCGGCGACCGCTCTGCGATACTTGTCTTTTCGTTCGCGCATTGCCTTCCTCCCCGTGCAGGGGACATCGCCGGAAACCGTCCGGCGATCCGCTATTCAGCGCTGATGCCCCAGGTCCTGAAGATATCCCTCGCGACCTCGGTGACGGCCGCGCGATCGAAGTACCACAGCGGCACGCCGAAATGCACGGAGGGCGCCGGAATGGCCCCGTCCGCGTCCGCGATCACGTAATCGTACTTCGTTGCCCAGAATGCGCATGTCTGGAAATTGACGAGCGACAGGCCGTCGATGGCCACGTGGAGGTACATCGGGCGGAAGCATGGCTGGGAGATCGCGCCAAAATAATCCATGATGTATTTCGTGTCGTAGAGTTCCACGTACGTGAATCCCCGTTCGTCGGGATCGAAGAAGCTGCCCGGCTGGATCGCCTCGTCCCAGAGATCGATCCGCCGCGGCAGATCGGGATGCGCCTTCGTGTACGAATCGCTCGCCCTGACCATGTGATCCATCGCGTCCAGATCCTCGTTCCGCACCCGTCCGACCGGCACGGCGAACTGGTTGACCGAGATGACCTTGTCGAGGACCGACACGCAGTAGTCGTGGTATGCGGACAGGTTCACGTACGCGGGAGGCAGGTGCTTCGGCATGACGATGTCGAACCACGGCAACGATGCGGCCAGCGCCCCGTGGTGGTCGCCCTTGCCGTTCGACCAGAGATGGCCGCCTCTCGCGACGTAGTAATGGAGGATGTTGTAGGCGTACTTCTCGTTCGTCTGGATCGCGACGCCGACGGGAATCCTCACGAGCTTCATCCATGCGTTGAACTCGTCCCGGGCGCCACCGTATGTCCAGATGATGTTCCTGTACCGCCACAGCAGCTCGATATCCGGCGCCACGTATCCGTAATCCTCCGTGTCGTAGACGTCCCGGTCCGGATCGAATCCCTTGGCCATGCCGCAGATCCCCGTCCAGAAGGCGTCATGCCGCGACTCCACGGGCAGGGCGTAGTAGGTGAACTGTTCGTTGAGCATGAAATCGTCGACCCACAGCAGGGGCCGGTCCATCACCATCTGGAGGAGGGTGATGTCGAGCTGGACGATGGTCTTGCAGTCGAGATTGTCGACGGCCTCGACGAACAGATTGTGCACGCCCGTGTGGAATTCGAGGCTCGGAAGGCACGTGGTGTAGGGATTCACGGAACAGGCCCACTGGTCCGGGTCCTCGAGATCCTCCACGTCCCAGCCGTAGCGGTATCCCTTGACCACGCCGCCGTATTCGGTCGCGTCGCCTTCCCAGGAGACCTCGATCGGAAAGCCCGGCGGCACGGTGACCGAGAGCGTCCGGTTGTTCGTGCCGACCTTCGTCCACGATCCGAAATAGGCGACCGACAGGGTCAGAACTGGCCCGGTCGGTATCCGGGTCATGAAGACGCGCACGTTGTTCCGGTCGCTGAAGACCGACGTGACGGCGCCGGCGTCATCCTTCGCCTGGACGGCGAAGACGTAGGTCTTGTTCATCTGCACGTCCTCGTCGTCGCCGATGAAGGTCGTGACTCCCGAGTCCTCAGGCGCATGCCGGGCGATCCAGGGCGTCCACCGGTGCTCGAACCGTTCCGGCGTCTCGTTCAGGTCGCGCAGGATGTTCAGATAGAAGAGATGATACATGTAGCGGACGGAGTCGACGTCCTGGTAGTTCCACGGACTGTCGATCGGATCCTTTCCCACCCAGCCGA
The DNA here is from genome assembly GCA_016931295.1 of Candidatus Krumholzibacteriota bacterium. Classification (NCBI taxonomy): domain Bacteria; phylum Candidatus Krumholzibacteriota; species Candidatus Krumholzibacteriota bacterium. Next base: position 2,862 of record JAFGEZ010000020.1, on the reverse strand, counting down.
ACTTGACCACCGGCGGCAGGTTCTGCGCGCCGCTCGCCGGATTCGTGTTCACCGGCTCCGTGATGGTCACGCTCGGCGCCAGCGTGAAGGCGGTGAACGACCGGTATACCGTCTCCGAGACAGCTCCCCGGTCGTCGACGGCGCGGAGGAAGAAGGTATGCGTTTTCTCGCATCGGCCGTACGGATATTCGTTGATCAGGATCGTCGTATCGAGCGCGTCGGCCCTCACGCGGAGCTGGAGTTCCGACGCCGTCGTCCGCGTCCACGCGTCCGGGCCCGTCGTGTCGGCGGGATCGAACCCGATCGGGTCCCCGGCCGCGGCGACATACTCGTAGTACTCGACGGTGCCGTCCGGGTCGTCCGAGAACCAGGCGAAGTCGACGATGTAATCGGTCATGTCGCCCTCGGGAGGCGCCGCGGTCAGCCAGACCTCCGGCGGCATGTTCCCGCTCCCCCCGTCGACGAAGACCCCCTCGTCGCATGAGATCATGCAGATGGAGAGGAGCGCCGGCGCACACAAGGCGAGAGACAGGCGACGCCCGCGCCCTGCCTTCCCGTCTCCAGTGCGGAATCCGTTCATCGTCGCACGCTCCCTCTCACCTGATGACGACGAATTTCCCCGTCGCCCGCTCGAACCGCCCGTCCGCGGGCTCCACGCTGTAGAGATAGACGCCGCTCGTCACGTCCTGCCCGTTGCGGGAGACGAGGTTCCACGGGCAGGTGCCGCTCGTGGCGACCGCATCGTGGTGGAGCACCTGCACGAGATCGCCCGCTATCGTGTAGATGCGGATGACGGTCCGGCACGCCGGCAGGTTCCTGAACTCGACCTTGACCCCGGTCGGGTCGCTGTTGTTCGGATCGAGCCGCCAGGGCGCCATTCGCTCCGCCGTCGCCGGATTCGGCACGACGTAGACCCCCTCCTCGTCGTATTCCTCGCTGCCCAGCGCCATCGAGACGGGCATCGTGTAGCAGAAGTTCGCGTTCGGAGACGACTTGCGCCCGACACGCACCGGAACGCCCCCGTCCGTCTCGTGATCGTACGCGATGACGGAATAGAAATAGTGCATGCCGTTCTTCGGCGTCTCGTCGTCGACGCGGTAATAGACCTTCCCGCCCTCGAAGCCGAGGTTCTGCCGCGCCATCGTCTCGAGCGTGTCGCACTCGTCGGTCGTCATCCCCGGCGGACAGGGAGGGTGCCCCAGGGGATCCCGCCAGAGGGATTCCTCGAAGGCGCGCAGGTAGGCGTTCCGGTCGGGGAGCCGCTCGAGCGGCGTGTAGCGCCAGCCGCCGTACTCGATGAGGCTCCCGAAATCGGCGTCCGGCGGGAGGCCGTTGACGAGATCGCGGATCTCGTAGAGCCGCCAGAGGTCGATCGAGGGGCCGCTCGTCTCGGTCGTGCCGAGGGGACGGGTCCAGCCGTCGGCGCGGTAGATCTCGTACCCCTCGAAATCCAGGAGGCCGGTGACGGGATCGGGCACGCGTTCGCTGAAATCGTCCCAGTATATCGACACCCTGCCGTCGCCGGGAACGATGCGCATATGGGGAGGCGGCGGCGCGGAGCCGGTCACGTAATGGACCCGCGACTCCTTTCCCCGGCGCCCGATCCGGTAATAATCCTGACCGCCGGCGAACATGTAGCATCCCGTGTACTGCCAGAGCCATATCTCCTCGCGGCAGTCGGCGTTCACCCACAGCGTGTCTCCCTCGTCGACGTCGACGAGGCAATCCGGCCAGGCGCACATGTTGATGGGAACGTCCTGGGCGGGCCCGAGCACGCGGCTCTCGTATCCGTCGACGCCGGTGCTCGCGTCCCCGTCGACATCGTACATCCCCCCGAGATAGATGATCATCGCCTTCGCGGCGTTGTCGAGCATCTCGTCGCGGCTGCCGCCCGCGACGAAGGCGACGTCGACGTACACCGTCTCGAAGGGCGGCAGGTACCCGAAGGATCCGACCGAGGCCACCACCTTGTAATCGTTCGGCCCCGCGTTGCCCATCGGCCGGAACGACGTCGAGAGCACCTCGAAGCGCTCGTAGTCGTTCGTGGGCTCGCCACCGTTCTCGTATGGCTGCAGCCCGCGGAAGTACCTGATCGCCTTGTAGTTGTAGCGGTCGAACCCCTGGTAGTCCGAATCGAACGAGCTCATCGTGTAGCCGAGGAGCAACAGCCCGAAGTATCCGGGAGTGCGTCCGTCGTCGCCGTTGGCGTCGTAGACGTAGGGGATGTGGAGCTTGACCGGCCACTCCCATTCCCCGGTGAGACCGCACCAGTCGCCCTCGTAATAGTCGACGAGATCGTCCATGTGGTAGCTGCCCGAGTTCCTCGGCCCGGCGTCGAAGTCGGCATAGACGCCGACATGCAGGTCGCCGAGGTAGTTGGCGCCGGTGTTGGTCACGTAGTACCGCACGCAGACGAAATCGTTGAGGTACTCGTCTCCCCACTGGAAGCTCTCCTGCCGCACCATGATCTTCATCGGCGTGTGTTCCGACCAGACCTCGCGCGCCAGCGGCGAGTCGTCGGTGTACCAGCAGGAGAACATCTGGTTGCCGATCGCGTAGTAGTCCTCGTCGATCCGTCCGTCGCCGTCGTCGTCGATGCCGTTGGGCCAGTCCTCGTCGACCAGGCCGTCGCCGTCGTCGTCCGGGTCCTGCGGCAGGCGTCGCGTTCCGGGAAGCCCCTCCGCGAGTTCGTACATCTTCACGTCTGGATCGGACGATGGATAGAATTCCGTCTCCGGGTACCCCGTCGAGACGGCCGGGACGCCGTAGAGCTCGGCCCCCACCCAGATTCCCGCCGCGTAGAGGTACTCCACGCCCGATCCGGCCGGCCACTGGGCCGACGGCTGATCGGCCATCGGGTAG